>CAKTTM010000009.1 GCA_934615145.1 uncultured Clostridia bacterium
CTGCCAGGCCGGCTCGATGAACAGGCGGCTGTAGTTCTCCGTGATGGGCTCCAGCGGTATCCACTGCGGCGGTCGGGCGTTGATGACATTGCTGGCCTTGAAGGAGCCGGTGATGATCCAATAGAAGGGGAATATAAACAGCAGCGAGGTCAGCGCCAGCAGGACGCTCATCAGCATCATATAGGGGGAGAAGCTGCGCTTCTTGCTCAGTGTCGTCATCTTTCTCCTCCTTTAATCGTCGGTGCGTATCACGCGGAACTGCAGGGCGCTGAAGACCGCGATCAGGATGGCCAGCAGCACGCCCATGGCGTTGGCATAGCCGTAGCGGTAGAGCTTGAAGGCGGTCTCGTACAAGTAGTACATCACTGTGCTGGTGGAGCCGCTGGGGCCGCCATTGGTCAGCAGCTGGATCAGGGCAAAGCACTGGAAGGAGTTGATGGTGGTGATGACCAGCACATACAGCGTGGTGGGCAATAGCGAGGGCCATTTGACATGCAGGAAGGTCTGCCACTTGCTGGCGCCGTCCACCTCGCTGGCCTCTATCTGCGCCGCATCCACATTGCCAAGGGAGGCCACATACAGCACGATGGGCTGGCCGATGGAGGTGGTAAACAGGATGGCCAGTATGCACCAGATGGCGTACCTGGCGTCGCCCAGCCAGTTGATGCGCATGTTGGGCGCCAGCACGCCCACCGTCTGCAGGAACCAGTTGAGGATGCCGTAGTACTGGTTGAATACCCACTTCCACACCACGACCACGGGCACCGAGCCCATGACCACCGGCAGGTAGAAGACACCACGGTAGAATGAGCGGGCAAAGGGCTTCTTCTGATAGATGACGGTGGCCACCCACAGCGAGAAGGCAGCGACCAGCGGCACCGAGGCCACCACAATGATCAGCGTGTTGACCACCGACTGCCTAAACACGCTGTCGCCAAACAGCTCCTGATAATTGGCAAAGCCCTGGAAGCTGAAGTCGCTCATCGTGTAGTTGAAGAAGCTGGTATAGATGCCCATGCCCATGGGAAAGATCACGAAGCCAAAGAAGAACAGTAGCGCCGGCAGCAGGAAGAGGTAAGAAACCCTGGTCTGCTGGCGCTGCAGCTTGCGCGATCGGGCGAAGAGGTGGCTGTTGCGTGGCAATGCGGTCAAAACGCGTCCCTCCCTGGCTTGCTGTGATTAGCGTCAAAAGCGGGGGCGGTTGCCCGCCCCCGCTGTGGTCAGGGCTTAGATGCCCTTGTTGGACTCGGTGGTGTAATCAGTCAGGGCGACCTCGACCGTCTTCTTGTCGGTCAGGATGTCCTGCAGCATGCCCCACCACTGCTTGCGCATGTTGGCAAAGCCGGGCATGGTGTTGTAATAGGGGGCGTAGTACTTGGTCCAGGAGGCCAGCAGCTCATAGTCCGCGTTGCCCTCGTAGAGGTTACCATAGCTCTGACGCACTGGGAAGGCGCCGGTGGCCACTACGTTGAGCTTGCCATATTCCTCGTCGTTGCACAGGAAGTCCACCAGCTTTTTGGCGGCATCGGCACGGGCATCGTCCTTGTTGTCAAACACGCAGAAGCCATTGACCAGGTACTCAAGCTTGGGGGTGCCGTCTTCCGAGGGGAAGGGCAGGAAGAAGGGCTCGAAGTCCAAGGGATTGTTCTTGGCAGCGCTGGTGCCCCAGCAGATGCTCATGGACAGCACCTTCTCAACGAAGAGCTTAATCTCGTCACCGGCCACGATGTCGGTGCCCTTCTCGAGCATGCCCTTGTCGGCCAGTTCCTTGATGAGATTCAGCGCCTTGGCGCCGGCTTCGCTGTTGATGGTGTATTCGGTCTTGGCCTCATTGGCGATGGTGGCGCCATAAAGGTTGGAGACGAAGGCACGGGTGCCCTGGTCGCCGCCCTGGCCGCCGCAGTAGACGGAGGCGCCCAGATAGCCTTTGGCATTGAGCGCTTCCAGCGCCTTGACGAAGTTATCGGTCGTCCAGGTGCGGTCACCCTCCTGGTTGACGTACTGCAGCGCGCCCGCATCCTCAAACATGTCCTTGTTGATGTTCATGAAGAAGGGGGCAGAGGAGATGGGATACATCCAATAGTTGGTGCCGTCCGAGCAGGCGCCCAGCAGAGCCTCGTTGCCGACATCGGCCTTGAACTCATCGGTGAACATGTCATCCAGCTTCACCAGCTTGCCGTTGCGGCCATACTCGATGATGCGGCCGGGGGCGTCAAACAGCACGTCGGGGGCCTTGCCGCCCTCAATGGCGCTGACCAGCTTCTCAGGGCCTGACTGGAAGTCGATGGTCTCCACCTTGACGGTGATGCCGGGGTTCTTGGCCATGAAGGCCTCAGCCAGCTTCAGCTCATAGGTGCCGGCCGGGTCATTGGCATTCTCCTGACCAAAGACGGGGAAGGTCCACCAGGTGATCTCGGTTGTCTGCGCCAGGGCAGTGCCGCCAAGGGACAGCAGCAGCGCCAGGACCAGACTCAGGGAAAGCAGCTTTTTCATGGGTCATCCTCCTCATTGTTGCGCTTGGATCCCCAGAGGGATCTATCGACTGCGCACAGTATAAAAAGTTTGTAATACAAAGTCAAGCGCTATTTGTTGGAAAATGCGAAAAAGGCGTCAGTTTGTCCATCCGATATGCTGAATAGGCAGCGGAAAGGACAGAGGGCAGTCGCTATTGTCGGGCAAAGTGGGCGCTTGCCTGTGCTTGACAAGGTGGGGCAAATGATGGACAATATCTGCCAGATAAAGAGAGGAAGCGACATGGCCATGAAGAGCATTCAGGGCGAAAAGCGATACGCCCAGGCGTTTAGAGAGATACGCGCCTACATTATCCATCATAATCTGCAGCCCGGTGATAAGCTGCCCACCGAGCAGGCGCTGTGCGAGCTGCTGGGGGTGAGCCGCAATGTGCTGCGGGAAGCCATTAAGTCCATGGAGATCATGGGCATGGTGTCTGCCCAGCCCGGCCGGGGCACAGTGCTTAAAGAGTTCAGCCTGGACTTTGTGTTCCAGAATGTGATATTCGCCTCAGTGGGCGATGAGGACAGCACCATCAGCGAGATGCTGGACATCCGCAAGCGCCTGGAGCTGGGCTATATGAAGCAGGCCTATGAGAGCCTCCAGCCCAGCGATGTGCCCGTGATCCGCCAAATTCTTGAGCGCATCAAGCGCCAGTGGGAGCAGCATCAGTTCTTCCACGCCGATGACCGCGCCTTCCATATGTCACTGTTCAAGCGCGTGAACAACCGCACGCTGATCAGCATGATGGAGGCGATATGGGATGTGGACGCCAACTTCAAGACCGAGCAGAAGTTTAAGCACCTGGACGAAACCATTGTCAAACATGAGAATATCGTTCGGGCGCTTGAGGCGCGCAATCAGGAGGCCTTTGAGGCGGCCATGCTGGCGCACTTTGCCAGCGGCAAGTATTCCAGGCGCAATGACTTTTCTGAGTATTGAGGAGGTAGGTATGCAGCAGAGCCTGACACAGATCCATCAATGGGTGAAGAAAGAACTGGATGCCTGCATTGATTTCTGGCTGCGCCACGGCATGGACCCAGTGCACGGCGGCGTCTACACCTGTCTGGACAGGGAGGGCAATGTCTTCTCCACCGACAAGAGTGTGTGGATGCAGGGCCGCTGCGCCTGGACCTTTTCGAAGCTCTGCGCCCAGTATGGTATTAAGGACGTATGGCTCAAGGCGGCGGAGAGCTGCCTTGACTTCATGGAGCAGCACTGCATCAATCGGGCGCTGGGCAACAGGATGTATTTCACCGTTACCAAGGACGGTAAGCCCCTGCGCCAGCGGCGCTACAACTTTTCCGAAGGCTTCTACGCCATGGCCAATGCGGAGTACTATGGCCTGACGGGCAAGCAGGAGAACTTGGAGCGCGCGCGCTTTGCCTATGAGCTGATCTGGGAGCTTAACCAGGGCCTGATTGAGGATCCCACCGGCCTGGGGCCCAAGACGATTGGTGAGACCCGCAGCGGCCGCTCGCTGGCAGACCCCATGATCTACCTAAACCTGACCAGCGTGTTGCGGCGTGTGGATCCAGAGCAGGCGGCGCTCTATGATGAGCGGTCCAAGCAATGTGTCCACGACATATTCACCTACCACCGCAAGCCGGAGATGAAGTGCACGCTGGAGATGGTGGGCCCGGATGGTCAGTTCTATGATGAGTTCACCGCGGGGCGCGTGGTCAACCCAGGCCACGACATCGAGTGCAGCTGGTTCCTGATGGAAGAGGCCAATCGCCTGCAGGACGACAAGCTGCACGCCGATTCGCGCGCCATGTTTGACGATGCCATCGAGGGCGGCTGGGACAGGCAGTACGGCGGGCTGCTGTACTTCATCGACTGCCTGGGCAAGCCGCCGGAGGCCTATGAGCACGATATGAAGCTGTGGTGGCCCCATAATGAAACCGCCATCGCGGCCCTGATGGCCTATCGCGACAGCGGCAACGAATACTATCTCAATTGGTTCAAGAAGACCATCGTCTACTGCCAGACCTATTTCAGCGATCCGGAGTATGGCGAGTGGTATGGCTATCTGCGCCGGGACGGCCAGCCGACCCAGCCGCCCTGCAAAGGCAGCACCTTCAAGGGCCCCTTCCACCTGCCGCGCATGCTGCTGATGCTCGATCAGATGCTGACTGAAATGGCAGACAAGGGCATCAGCTGAGGCCTAGAGCCTGCGCCAGTCGGTGACACCCTTGTCAAAGCTGTTGATCCACAGCCGCTCGCCCTCGCGCCAGTCGGTGACACCCTTGTCAAAGCTGTTGATCCACAGCCGCTCGCCCTCGCGCCAGTCGGGCAGCGGCAGATTGATGTCCCAGTAGAGCAGGCGGTCATCCATGGCTTCATCGGGGTCGCCGACATTGACCATCAGCGGCAGGTAGCGTACTTTGTCGCGCAGCACCGTGTCGTGGTCAAAGCCTTTGAAAACGCCCTCCAGCTCGCGCTGCCGGCCATGCAGCAGATCCTTGACATAGCGCTGATAGGCCCGCACCGGTGACAGCGACAGGCCCCAGGCAAATATCACCAGCCAGCACATGGCGACAAATACGATGATTGTCAGCACCTCGTGGCGTATGACCAGTGTGTAGACCAACGCCGCCAGCAGCAGCGCCAGCGGCAGCAGCCAGAGCAGCAGCCGCTTTTTGAGCTGCGCGCCCAGTTCCGTGACATCCTGTTGACTGTAGAGCATCTGCGCCTCACTTCCTTGACAGGGATGATACCAAAGCCCGAGGGATTTGTCATGCCCTCTTGTAACAATCCGGTTACTTTGCTTGTTTATGGATAGATTGCATGCCATAATAGGCTCAATTAAAATCAGGAGGGTCTTGAGATGATATGGTCCTGGCGTCGGTTGACCGCCCTGTTGCTGCTGCTGTGCTGTCTATGGGGCGCGCTGCCCGCCTGGGCGGAGGAGGCGCCCGCCATCCCTTACCCAGAGCTGACGGAGGATGGCTACCTGCCGGCTGAGGCCAAGCCTGCGGAGTTTGTCCATGCCGATGTCAAGGCCGGGCGCTGGGTCTATATTTCCAAGGACCTGCATATCCAGATCGAGCGCTGCAAGGGCAAGGTGGAGGGGCGCAATACTGTCTGGTTTGTCTCCGACATCAAGGCCAAGGATGGCATGCTGCTGCGCTCCTTTGTGGAGTCGCCGGAGGCGCCGGGCAAGAAGAAGTCCCGCCCTGAATACATCGCGCAAAAGCACCGCGTGGTCTATGCGCAAAATGGCGATCTGTGGACCTGGCGGATGGAGGACAAGCGCTACCCCGGCGTCATCATCCGTGACGGCCAGATCATACAGGAAAAGACATACAAGAAGGCCGTCACCGCCCAGCCGCCGCTGGATGAGCTGTCGCTGTACAAGGATGGCCGCATTGAGGTGCATCACCCGGGCGAGTTCACAGGACAGCAGTATCTGGACCGCGGCGCCTATGATGTCTTTGCCTTTGGGCCTTCGCTGATACGCGACGGCGTGGTAGATGAGCGCCTGGCCAAGAACTATACCTCCGCCCAGCCCCGCAGCGCCATTGGCATGGTGGCGCCTGGCCACTTTGTGGGCGTGATGGTGGAGGGCCGCACCAAGCGCAGCTACGGCACCAGCCTCAAGTTTGTGGCCAGCGTGATGCAGGAGAAGGGCTGCCAGCTGGCCTTCAACCTGGACGGCGGGCAGACCTCGGCCATGGTCTTCATGGGCACACTGGTCATGCATGAGCCGACCTACAATGGCTTTACCAATACGCGCAATCAGCCTGACATCATTGGCATCGGCACCTCGGAGGATGTCAAGGTATTCAAGAAATGAGGCGCCTGCTGGGTCTGACGGGGCTGCTCCTGCTGCTGTGCCTGCCGGCATTTGCGCAGGACATCACCGCCGCCAGCCGCATACAGGCGGGCAATGCCAAGGCGCAGCGCGCGCTGACAGACCGCGACTATACCACCAACTGGACCGGTAGCGGCCCCTTGGCCATCAGCGCAGAGCAGCCCATCCACGGGCTCTACCTGTGCTGGGCGCAGCGGCCGGAGGCTTATGTGATAGAAGGGCAGATAGAGGGCGGCCAGTGGCAGGAGGCGGCCAGCCTGGGCGCTGAAGGTTATCTGCACGAATATGTGCCGCTGACGGGCTACAGCGCCGTGCGCCTTAAGCCCCGCGGCCGCGCGCGCCTGGCGGAGCTCTATGTGCTGGGCGCGGGCGAAGTGCCCGGCTTTGTGCAGCGCTGGCAACCGACGGTGGACAAGGCTGATTTGATGCTGCTGATCGCCCACCCGGACGACGAGGTGGTCATGATGGGCGGCACCCTGCCCTACTATGCCGGCCAACTGCAAAAGAAGGTGCTGGTGGCCTCCATGACGGCGCCCAGCTCCCGGCGCAAGAGCGAGCTGCTGGACAGCCTGTGGATCTGCGGTGTCAGGGGCTACCCGGTCATGGGCAGCTTTGACGACAAGTATTTCAAATCCATGAGCGCGGCCTACCAGCGCTGGGGCACGCGCAAGGTGCGCTCCTTTGTGGTGGAGCTCTACCGCAAGCATCGCCCCGATGTGGTGGTGACCCACGACAGGCGGGGCGAGTACGGGCACGGCGCCCACCAGGTCTGCGCCGATGTGGCCCGCATGGCGGTGGACTTTGCGGCTAACGCCGAAAATTATGTCGATATCTACAAGCAGTACGGCACCTGGCAGGTGAAGAAGCTCTATCTGCACCTGGCCAAGGAGGGCGCCCTCGAGATGGACTGGGATCAGCCGCTGTCCGCCTTTGAAGGCAGGACGGGCTATGAGGTGGCCAAAGAGGCCTATATGAAGCACCGAAGCCAGCAGCAGTTTGGCTTCCCTGTCTATGACCGCAAGAGCCGCTACAGCAGCTACCGCTTTGGTCTGGTGCACTCAACCGTGGGGCAGGACATCGCCAAGAACGACTTTTTTGAGCATATCAGCCCGGAGTAAACCGACGGCGCTTGCCTCGCGGTTTGACACAGCATTGCGGCACTGGCTATAATGAATGTTGATGCCGCGCTGAACGCGGCGCGGCGGGGCAGGTGAGCCTCGCGGAAATGAGGAACATTTGGCCCTTTCGGAATCATTTAGAGCCCTGGAAGTCTCAGAAGAGGTATTGAGAGCCCTGGAGGGCATGGGGATCAAGACCCCCACCTCCATACAGAAGGAATGCATCCCCATCATGATGGCGGGGCGCGACATCATTGCCATCGCCCCCACGGGCACGGGCAAGACCATCGCCTTTGGCATCCCGATGCTGGAGTACATCAGCCTGACCGAGCAGCGCGTGCAGGAGGTGGTGCTGGCGCCCACCCGTGAGCTGGCCATGCAGATATCGGCCGAGCTCAACAGCCTGTCGCACTTTATCCCCCAAATACGCATCGCCACCCTCTATGGCGGGCAGCCCATCGCCAGACAGCTGACCCAGCTCAAGCGCAAGCCCCAGATACTGGTGGCCACCCCCGGTCGCCTGCTGGACATGATGCAGCGGGGCATGGTGCAGCTAAACCAGGTGCATACCATGGTCATTGACGAGGCGGACGAGATGCTCAAGATGGGCTTTGTCAAGGATGTGACCCGCATCATCGAGGCCGCGCCGCCCAGCAGGCAGCTGGTGATGTTTTCGGCCACCACCAACGCCGATGTGCAGACAATCAGCTGGAAGTTCCAGCAGGAGCCGGTGGAGATCTATGTGGAGGCCACGGCAGAGGACAAGCCCAGGATCACACAGTACACCATCATCGTGCCCAGGGAAAGCAAGATGGAGCGCCTGAGCTACCTGCTGGACTCGGATGAGTACAAGCGGGTGATGATATTTGCCAACACCAAGCGCATGGCGCAGCTGCTTAGCGACAAGCTGAAGAAACTGGGCTATCAGTCCGAGGCGCTGCACGGGGATATCCCTCAAAACCAGCGCACCACCATCATGCAAAACTTCAAGCTGGGCAAGTTCCCCATCCTGGTGGCCACCGACGTGGCGGCCCGCGGCATCGATGTCTACGATGTGGAGGCGGTCATCAACTATGACCTGCCCAATGAGAATGAGTACTATACCCACCGCATTGGCCGCACGGGCCGGGCGAAAAAACACGGTGTCAGCTTTACCATGATGACCTATCAGGAAAGCGTGCGCATGGGGGAGATACTGCGCTATATCAAGACCAGCCCCACGCCGCTGCACTTTGATGTGGACGGCATCCTGCGCACGGAGGATGAGGAAGCCTTCTTCGAGCACATTTAGGCAGGAGGTCAGCCAATGACACAGGCGGTGCTGCTGGTGGAGGACGACGCCCACCTGCGCGAGGGGCTCTGCGAGCTGCTGCGCAGGGAGGGCCTGGCGCCACAGGCAGCCGCCAGCCTGCGTCAGGCGCAGGCGCTGATAGAGGCCAGTGCCTTTGATCTGGCGATACTGGATGTCGGCCTGCCCGATGGCGACGGCGTGGCGCTGTGCCGCCAGTGGCGGGCGCAGGGTCGGCAGCTGCCGGTGCTGTTTCTGACGGCGCGCGATGAGGAGATCGACATCGTGCGCGGCCTGGACGCGGGCGCCGACGACTATGTGGTCAAGCCCTTTCGCATGCAGGAGTTGTTAAGCCGGGTGCGCGCCCTGCTGCGCCGCCAGGCACCGCAGGTGGAGACGGTGGGCGATCTGAGCATCGACATCCCGAGGCAGAGCGTCAGGTTGCGGGGGGAGCAGCTATATCTCACCCCAACAGAGTTTCGCCTGCTGGTACAGCTGTGCCAGAGCCGCGGGCGCATCCAGACCCGGGACATGCTGCTGCAGAGCATCTGGGATGAGGGCGGGCAGTTCATCGACGACAACACGCTGTCTGTGCACATCAGCCGCCTGCGGGACAAGATAGGCGCGCAACACATCAAGACCATACGGGGCATAGGCTACCAATGGCAGGACTGATATTGGCGCTGGCACTGCTGGCGCTTTTCTTGTGCCTGACACTCTATAAATTGTGGCGCTTCCGGCGTGAGGCCAGGCGTCTGGGCGGCGAGGTGGATCGCTTCTTGAGCGGGGAGATCAGCCAACCTGCCTTCAGCGTGCGCGATGATGCCTTCGCCCACTTTGAGAACAGCGTGGTGGAGCTGGAGACCCGCCTGCTGCAGGCGGCGACGCTGCGCCAGGCCGAGCAGGAGCGCAGCAGGCAGGCCATCGCCGATCTGTCACATCAGCTAAAGACCCCGCTGAGCTCGCTGAAGCTGTACGCGGAACTCGATCAGGCGCCGCACGCCCCCCAGCAGCTGGCCCTGATCGAGCGCATGGAGGGCCTGATCGCGTCGCTGCTGCGCTTAGAGCGGCTGGAGGCCGGGGTCTATCCCTTTGCTTTCGCGCCCTGCCAGCTGCATGAGCTGTGCGAGGAGATACTGCGTGAGATGCGGCCGCTCTACCCCGACAAGCGCCTGAGCCTGGAGGGCCAGGCGCAGCTGCGCTACGACGGCAAGTGGCTGTCGGAGGCGATCAGCAACCTGGTCAAGAACGCCTGTGAGCACACGCCGCAGGACGGCCAGGTGCATGTCCAGATCAGCCGGGGAGAAACGGCGGTGACGCTGTCGGTCTCAGACGACGGCGGTGGCGTGCCGGAGGAGGAGCTTCAGCAGATATTCAGGCGCTTTTTCCGCAGCAGCCGCCCGCAGGCGCACCAGGGCGCTGGCCTGGGGCTGAGCATCGTGCGGGAGATCGTCCGCCGCCATCACGGCACACTGACGGCGGCCAATGTGGGCAGGGGCCTGCAGGTGAGCATGGTGCTGCCCGATCTGCGCCCTCATCTTAAGGAATCGTAAGGCAGCCGTCACCGCTTCGAAAGCTTGCCTTGCTACAATACAGCCATAGGGGGTGATCCTTATGGACATCATGCGCTGCGAGAAGCTGTGCAAGACTTATCTGTCCGGCGAGAACGCCGTGCACGCGGTGGCGGATATGGACCTGGCGCTCAAACAGGGCGAGTTCTGCGCCATCACAGGGCCCAGCGGCTCGGGCAAGTCGACCCTGCTGCACATGCTGGGCGGCCTGGAGTACCCCAGCAGCGGCAAGGTATTTTTTCAGGACGCGGATCTCTATCAGTACAACGACAACCAGCTGTCCATCCTGCGCAGGCGGCGCTTTGGCTTTGTGTTCCAGGCCTATAACCTGGTCAAGGAGCTGACGGGCTATGAAAACATACTGCTGCCGGTCATGCTGGACAAGCGCAAGCCAGATACCGCCTATATCGATCGCCTGATCGAGATGCTGGGCATCGGCGACAGGTTGCAGCATCTGCCAGGCGCCTTGTCTGGCGGTCAGCAGCAGCGCATGTCCATCGCAAGAGCCCTTGCCAACAAGCCGGCCATGCTCTTTGCCGATGAGCCCACCGGTAACCTGGATGGCCAGGCCGGGCGCGAGGTGCTGGCCCTGCTGCGCTATGTGGGGCAGGAGCTGGGGGTCACCCTGGTGCTGGTGACGCATGACCTGTCCGTGGCCGAACAGGCCGACCGCGTGCTGCGGCTGATGGATGGCCGCCTGGTGGCAGACAGCGGGGCACAGACAAATGAATAGGGGCATGAGCATATCGCGCTTTGCGCTGGGCAGCTTAAGGGCCAGGTGGCGCCGGCAGCTGAGCCTGGTGATCGGCATCATGCTGGCGGTCTGCTTTGTGTCAAGCCTGCTGCTGATGGGGCAGAGCGTCTACTACTCCTATCAGGATCGCTATGACCATCTCTACGGCAGGCAGGACTTCATCCTGCGCGATGCCGAGCTTAACACCAATCCCCAGCAACTCAAGGACCTTGGCATCGCCCGTCAGGTGGGCGAGGCCAGGGTCTTTGGCGAGTCGGTGACAGGCGGCGTGGCCTTTGGCACCTATGATGAGCTGGGGGAGCAACTGCGCTACCGTCTGCTGCTCCGCGGCAGGATGCCGGAAAAGCCAGGCGAACTGGCCATCGAGCAGGGCGCGCTTGAGCGCCTGCGCGTCAAGGCGCAATTGGGTGACAGCTTTGATGTTGAGCTGCGCACGCTGCTGGGTGATGGCAAGTTCATGGCGCAGACCAACACCCGCCGCTATACCCTGGTGGGTATTCTAAACGATCAGCTGATGATAGCGCCCAATATCATCGAACATACCAGCTACTATGGACAGCTGCCGCAGGCGACGACCCTATGGGGAGAGCAGGCGCCGCCCGGCGGGCGCGAGGTGGTGCATTACCTGGTCGACGCGCCCATTGTGCTGAGTGAAGAGCGGCTGATGCAAATACTTGGTGACGCAGGCGTATGGGCCAATGTACTAAGCTACGGCTTTGATGTCTTTGGCTATGATGGCGGCAACTACGCGGCCTTCCTGCTGCTGCTGGCGGTAAGCCTGGGCAGCGTGCTGATACTGACCGCCTGCCTTGCCATCGTCAATGCCTTGAACAGCAGCCTCAATGAGCGCGCCCGCCAGATCGGCATGCTGCGGGCGGTGGGGGCCACCTCGCGCCAGATCAGGCGCATCTATGGCCGCGAGGCCGCTATCACGGCGGTCATCACGGCGCCGTTGGCCATTCTCCTAGCCTATGGCCTGGTGCGCTTGCTGATCACATGGGTGGGCCCGCCGCTGCAGATGCACTTTAGCTGGTGGTTCCTGCCTTTAACGCTGTTGGTCTCTGTGCTGGTGGTGCTGCTGGCGGCGGCCATACCGCTCAGGCGCGCCTCTCAGGTATCGCCCATGCAGGCCATCCGCGATACCTCGCTGCTGAGGGCCAGAAACCGCCTCAAGCTAAGGCCCCAGCAAAGCTTTGAACCCGCGCGTTTGCTCGCCCGGCGCCATCTGACGCTCTACCGCTCGCGCCAGGCCGGCATCACGCTGATCACAGCGCTGAGCCTGATCATCATCAGCCTGGCCTATGCCGGTCTGGTCTATGGCGGGCCTCCAGCTTCAGCCAAGTATGATTATTATCTGGCACAACATGGCCACTTGCTCTATCAGCTGATCGACTATTCACAGATGGAGCGCCTGATGACGGAAAGCGACCTGCAGGAGGCCATTGATCTGCCCTACATGGGTCGGATACAGGCGGCCAAGCGCCTGGTCGTCAATCTGAATGTGCCTACGGTCAGTGACTATCTGATCGGGAGTAATTTTGGCATGCGATCGTTCATGTACAGGGATGAAGTGGATGTGCCCGAGGATCTGCGCTTTTACAGCCAGACAGAGCGCGAGCGCTACCTGAAGGTGCTCAGCCAGCAGGAGATTGAAGGCGAATTGTTCTCAACGAACCTGGCCGCCATGGATGACGCCTCCATACTGGCCCTGCAGGACAATGTCATCGCGGGCAAGATCGACCTGGAGGCCATTCACGCCGGGCGCGAGGTGATCGTAACCGCGCCCTGGGAAATGTACCTGGCGCGCAATGCGCGCAACCCTGAGTGGGACGCGTACATGACCTGGCAGCAAGACCACGACAGTGTGCTGCTGGGCAGCTATCCCAATGATAGCTTTGCGGTTGGGGACAAGCTGCGGCTTGTTAGGTTGCGTGGCACTGATCCTGCCAAGGCTGGCATGATTCTCGTCGATGACGATTACGCAAGCGGTATTGAGCGAACAGACAGACAAGTGACCATAGGCGCCCTCATAGCGCCAAGCCAGGAGATGCAGGAGCATGTGTTCAGCTCCGAACTATGGCAAGTGGGCGCTGTGCTGACCAGCCTGCCTGGCCTGCGCGCCATGCAGATGGATGATGTGGGCTATCACAGCCTGTACATGTGGCTGTCCGGCGAGCCGGGCGAGGCCGGGCGCGAGCAGCTTCACAGCGGCCTGAGTGCCATTGCCCAGCGCTCACAGGGCATAGAGCTCTACGATAGTTACTTCAGCGCCCAGGAAGCCAGGCGCTGGAACACCGTCATCTGGGCCGCGGTGGTTTCACTGATCGTGCTCTTCTTCGTGCTGTGCCTGAGCATGGTGAGCAATGCGCTGACCAACAGGCTCAAGGCCGATCGCAGCGCCATCGGCACCCTGCGTGCCGTCGGTGCCGACTTTGGCGCTATCAGCCGCAGCTACCGCTACCAGGTGCTGGGCATGCTCTTGAGCGGCGGTCTCATTGGTCTGGTGGCAGGGCCGCTGCTGACGCTCTGGCTGCGCTTCTGGCAGCATGGCAAGCCCATTGAAGCGGAACGCTTCTCCATCCCCATGATGATACTGGCACTGCTTGCCTTCCTGCTGGCGCTGAGCCTGCTGTGCATGCTCAGCCTGAGGCTGCGGCTCAAGGGCCTGACGCGCATCAGCATCGTGGATAACATACGCGAACTGTGAGGATAGACAGATGAAACGCTTGATGATATGGGGCCTGGCACTGCTGTGCCTGTGCGGCTGCGCGGCCGCCGCGCAGGAGGCCGACTTTGTGATCGACAGGGATTATGTGCAGGCCGGCATGGGCCGCAGCTACGCGCAGCAGTATCAGCCCAGCGTCAGCCAGGACACGCTGACCATCCTGCTGCCCATTGAGTCCACGACCAATCAGGGCGCCATCCGCGCCACGCTGGCCTTTGACAATCCACAGCAGGCGCCCATCCGCCTGCCGCAGGCGCTGACGCAATCCGTCAGCCGCAAGGCAGGCAGCGGCAAAGTGGCCCTGCCCTATGTGGTGCAGTTCAGGCTCAAGCTGCACGCAGACTATCTCAATGGCGAATACCCTTACCATGTGCTGATCGAGGGGCAGGACGCCGAGGGCCGGGCACTCAGCCAGCGCTTTGACTTTGTGCTGCGCCTGCGTCAGGCGGGCGATCAGCACAAGAACCCGGAGCAGCCCCTGCAAAGGCTGCTGGCGCTGACGGCTGAGGCGCCGCTGACTGTAGGGGAGGAGGGGCGGCTGACGCTGCGCTACGCCAATGGCTCTAAGACTCGGCTGCTGACCGGCCTTAACCTGAAGGTAACTGACGCCACTGGGGACATACTGCCGCTTGGTTCTGACACCCTGGCGCTTGATGACCTGCTGCCGGGTGAGGAGGGGGAAGTCAGCATCCCCGTGCGCGTGCTGGACAAGGCGGCCGCCCAGCCCCATGCCCTGACGCTGAGCCTGAGCGGCGCGCATGAGGACGGCGCGCCCTTGACCATTAGCCAGCAATTCACGCTGCCCGTGCATCAGGAGGCCAAGCTGCGCCTGGGGGACAGCAGGCTGCCTGAGCAGGTGATACAGGGCGAGAATGTGGCCTATGCGCTTAACTTTATGAACATGGGCAAGGGCAAGCTCAACAACATATTGATACGCTTTGAGCTGCCTGGCCTTAATGCCGGCGGCAGCGTGCTGGTGGGCAATCTGGCGGCGGGGGAAAGCAAACTGGGCAGTGCCAACCTGCGCGTGGGGCTGGATCAGTTGGGCACCGTCAGTGGCAAGCTATTGATCGACTATGAAGATGACTATGGCAAGCCCTATCAGATGGAACTGCCCATGGCAACCCTCATCAAGGAGAAGCCCAAGCCCGTCTTTGTGGCAGAAGAAGAGAAAAAAGTAGCGGAGGAAAAGGAGAAGACCCCAGCGGATTATCTCCCCTGGGGCCTGGCCGGTCTCTTCCTGGTCTTGCTTGTCGCTCAGTCGCTGATCCTGCGTCAGAAAATCAGGCGGCTGGAGGAAAAGGACCTCTGATCACTGGCCGACGGTCGCTTTGAAGGCGCTGATAAAATCAGCCGCGTTCCAGGTGCCGCAGGCAATGACATTGTCGCCCTTGACCGCCATCTGCAGCACGATGCCATTGCTGTACTGTATCAGCAGGGCCTGGTCGGTGCTGCGGGTGGCGGCGCTCTGATAGCTGGCGGATTTCAAACTGCCCATCAACTGCTGCGCCTGCGCGGCATCGGTGATGGTGCCCACGCCGGACAGCTGCAGGCCTACCACCTGGCCTGTCAAGGTGGAGGCCAGGCTGTCGCCGCCCACCAGCGCATTGCCAGAATAGCTCACCCGCTGAAAGACCCTCAGCTTGCCTTCGATCTGCGCGGCCACCGCGCTGCCGTCCATGCCCTGCACGCTGCTGACCATACTGCCCAGGGGCAGCACATTGCTCAGCACTTCCTGGCCCTGATCCAGGGCCGGCTCATCCGTCTGCACCGCGACGCTGCCCAGCGGGGCGCCCAGCATGCTGCTGTCGATCTGGGTGGGATTGGTCAGCAGGCGGTAATACCTGCCCTGCACGCGCACCAGCGGGAAATTGGCGCCGGAGCCTGCGGCCCAGACACCCCGGTACTTGGGCGCCTGGCTGGAGCCGCTGAGCGTGATGCTGCCGCGGGGCACATCAAGGGCGCGCAGCGTGCCTGCTTCACTGGGGCCGCCTGCCTGCTGGGTGATGATGCGGGGCATGGGCTGCTGGCGATTGAGCAGGTTGCTGATCCCCGCCGCGCCCAGCCCCAGCACAAATATCAGCGAAGCCGCCATGGCCAGCGCCCGCGCGGCCAGCGGCCGCCTGCGCTTCACCGGCTGATGGTGCAGTATCCTTTGGTAGAGCTGCTGATCAGCCTCAAGGCCGCCCATGCACTCATTGACAATCTCCGGCAGCGAGCTGAGCTTGCTCACAGCGCCTCATCCTCCTTGAGTATCTCTCGTAGTTTGTTGCGTCCCCTGGACATCCGGCTGGAGATGGTGCCAGGCGGTGTTTCCAGTATTCGGGACATGTCGTCGATGCTGTAGCCCTGGTAGTAGTGCAGCAAAAAGACCTCCCTGATCTCGGGTGACAGGCTGTGGATGGCCTGCAGCAGCGCCTGCTTCTCCAGCCGGCCGTCGATCTCATCGTGGGCGGGGATCAGCTCCAGCTTCTTGCTGCCCAAGATCACTCGCTTGGCCCAGGCACTGCGCCACATGTCGCGGCAGATGTTAAGCGCCACCTTGAGCAGCCAGCTTTTCTCGCTGCCTTCCTTGAGGACAGGCTGGCTGTCCATCAGCCGCAGGAAGACCTCGTGCGTCACATCCTCCGCCTTGCTCCTGTCGCCCAGATAGAAATAGCTGACCCGCAGCACATCGTCTGCAAAGCGGCGGTAGAGCGACTCCACGACGGAGGAATAGTCATTGACCGACATTCCTTCCTCCTCCCGTGATGCTCTCCACCCATTCAACGAAATGGTATTGACGTTTCCTGCACTGCTCCAAAATATTCGTGCATGGCCTCACCTGAATGATTATAGCCGGGCGGGCAAAGGGGGTCAAGGCGTTCATGCGCGCTCCAATGTGGTATAATCATACCATCAAGATGAAGCAAGACGAGACGAAGGGGTAGTGTGATGAGTGAGAGAAGGAAGCGCGTAGGGTTCCTGAGGATCGTGGGCAGCCTGATATTGGCGTTGCTGCTTAGCGCCCTGCTG
>CAKTTM010000010.1 GCA_934615145.1 uncultured Clostridia bacterium
GGATCAGGCTGCTGATAGGGATCTGTGGGGTAGACCGGCTGGCTGTGCGGGCCATGGACGGTGCAGACCGCGCCCTGATCGCCGCCCATGACAGCCGGGCCCAGATAGTCGGTCAGCACGCTCTGGTACTGGGTGCCCACAAAGGCCTGCAGGGGATGCCCCTGGGGCAGCACCACCACGCCGCGGGCGGCCTGTGTCTCCGGCGGGCAGTGTGGCCCGGCCAGCTGGCCAGACACCGTGCAGATGGTGGCCGAGCGGTGCATCTGGCAGGGCGTGGTGGGCACGGTGCCCTGCGCCCAATAGTCGGTGACGGTGCCGTAGTTCATGCTGTCGCGCATGCAGGCCTCTGTGGCCAGCTGGCCGGAGACCGCGCAGGTGGTGGCCTTGACCAGGCCATAATCCTCGGCGCTGCCCTCTAATATATTGCGGTTTTGCAGGCTCTGCTGGCTGTGGATATCGCCCATGAAGGCCTTCCACAGCTTGGCGGCGCTGTTGCCGCCAGTGGTCCTGCTGGACAGCGGCTTGTAGTTATCATGCCCTATCCAGACGGCGCCGGCGTACCAGCCGGTGAGCCCCGCAAAGAACACGCCGCGCTGCTCGGAGTTGGTGCCCTTCTGTATCGCTTCCTTCATCATGTCCACCGTCAGCCAGGCGGTGGAGGGCTTGAAGACCTGGCGGCGCTCCTGCCTGGCATGGCTGTCCCAGAGCACATTGCCCTGGGCATCGGTGATGCCGATGAAGCTCAGCGGCGTCTGGTAGATGCCGCCGTTGCCCAGCACGCCAAAGGCCACACTCATCTCCACAGGCGTCAGCCCGCTTGAGCCCAGCGCCAGGCCAAAGGGCGTCTTGTTGACATGCTCTTCGGCAGCGCCCAGGCGCAGCAGGAAGTCGGCCGAGCGCTCGACGCCCACATAGGTCATCAATGTCTGGGCGGTGGCGGTGTTGTCGGACTTGACCAGCGAGGTGCGCAGCGTCTGCGGGCCGCGGTAGCTGCTGCCGCCGTAGTTCTTGGGCCAGGTGTCCTTGCCGTCAGCGCCCCGCCAGCCGATGATGGGGATGGGCATGTTATAGACCACAGAGGCGGGGCTTGCGCCCAGCTCGATGGCGGGCGCGAAAGCCGATATCGGCTTGATGGAGGAGCCCACCGGCATGTTCATGTCGGCGGCGCGGTTCAAAGTCTTGCGCTGGGTGGGCGCGGTGCGGCTGCCCACGATGGCCTTGAGCTCGCCCGTGCGGTAGTCGATGATGGCGGCCGCCGCCTGGGGCTGTATGATGTCCTCATAGGTGCCGTCCTGATTGCGGGAGCGGAAGGTCTTGTCCCCCGGATCGCGCAGGGCGGGATAGTCCTTGTAGTTGTATAGCGTCTGCTCCAGGCTCTGCTGCATCTGGGTGTCCAGCGCAAGGTAGACCTTGTAGCCGCCGGTGCGCAGCTCGCGCTCCATGGCGGCGCGGTTGCGCGCGGTGTTCTCCAGCGAATTGAGCTTCAGCAGCGTCTGCACCACATCCTTGACCGCATACTCCACATAGTGCACATAGGGGTAGAGCTTCTCCCCCTCGGGCGACTGGGGCAGCACATGGGCGGTGGTCGGCTGCAGCGCCTCCACATACTGGGCATGGGTGATGAACTGATTCTCATACATCATGCGCAGCACATAGTTGGTGCGGTTGGTGGTGATGGCGGTATAGTCGGTGGTGTCGGACTTGCGGGTGTAGAGATTGCGCCTGGCGTTGTAGTAATAGGGATTGGTGGTCATGCCGGCCAGCATGGCGCACTCGCGCAGGCTGAGTTGGTTGAGCTCCTTGCCAAAGTAGCCGGTGGCCGCCACCTTGACGCCATAGTAGTTCTCACCCAAGTAGATGGTGTTGAGGTAGCTCTCCAGTATCTCCTGCTTGGAGTACCGGGTCTCCAGCTGCATGGCCAGGTAGGCCTCCTGTATCTTGCGCTTGTAGCTTTGCTCGGCCGACAGCACGGTGTTCTTGATCAGCTGCTGGGTGATGGTGCTGCCGCCCTGCTGGGAGCCGGAGACAAAGTTGGTGATGAAGGCGCCCACGATGCGCTTGACATCGATGCCGCTGTGGGTGAAAAAGCGCGCGTCCTCCACCGCCACAAAGGCATACTGCAGCTGCTGGGGCATGGTATCGATGGAGACCATGATGCGATTTTCCGTGCCCTTATAGTCGGTGATCAGGTTGCCCTTGGCGTCGTAGAAGAAGGAGGTCTGCGCCTGGTCGTCTATCTTTTCGATGTCCAGCATCGGGGCCGTCTCCACATAGGCCTTGGCGATGCCCACCACCGCGCCAAGCCCCGCCAGGCCCACCAGCAGTATCAGCACGATCAGCATGCGGAAGGCGTTGACGATGACCGACAGCGCGAAGCTGGGCCGGCGGGTGCGCTTTTTGAACAGGCTGCGCCTGGGCGGCGCCTCCCAGCCCCCGTTTAGCTCCATGCTTTCCTGCGCGCTCAGGCGCCTGTTTCTGCCTCTTGCCATGCCTGCTCCTTGGTGTTTTTCAGGGGCATTATAACACAGCCCGCTCAGCGGTGACAGCCACCGCGGGGAATATGTTACGATAAAGTCGCAAAAATGTAATAAAATGGCGGAATCGCTTGACAGGCCTTGACCTATCCCTTAGAATACCTCAGTATGAACCATTCAAAATGCGTCCAATGCGCGCTGAGCGCACCGGAAGGGGGGACGGGCATGCTTCATGCCCATAGCCATATGATAAGAAAGAGTCTGATCTTCCTGGGGGCAGTCATACTGCTGGTATTCTTGTCCGCATCGGCGCTGGCGCTGACCGATGCCAGCGCCATCAGCTTTGAGATGACGGTGGATCCCGCTGCCCTCAAGGCGCCTGGCAATGTGACGGTGTCCCTGCGGGTGGCCAATGTGGGCGCGGAGGACATCACGGTGCCCATGACCGTCTATGACGCCGACGGCAAGATACTCACCGCCGCCTTTGACGGCGGGGCCATCGCCTCCCTGAAGGTCAACGAGGTGGTCACCTGGGAGGGCGCCTGGCGCGTCAGCCAGGAGCATTTGGACGCCGGCAAGATCACCTTTAACCTGCGCCTCAACACGCAGGACGCCACCGGCGCCATCGCGCAGGTGAGCGTGGCCGCCGCCGCCCCCATCGCCTTTGACGGCGACAAGGTGGCGCTGGATGTGCAGCGCGCCATCACACCCGAGGTGGTGCGCAATGGCGACAATGTGGTCGTCACCTACACGCTGACCAACAGCGGCAATGTGGGCCTCAAAGAGATCATCGTGCGTGAGAACGGCAAGATATCCAACACGCCCCAGTCGGTGGCCACCCTGGCCGCAGGCAGCACGCAGACGGTCAGCTTCACCAAGAAGGCGGGCGCCACGGAGCTTGAAAGCTCCGCCGTGGTCACCTACAAGAAGGAAGGCACCAACACCGAGCTGCGCCAGACGGTGGAGCTGGCCACCATACCGGTTGCCCGCCCCGGCTTCTCCAGCGAGCTGACGGCCGACAAGACCACGGTGGCCATCGGTGAAAAGGTAACGCTGACGCTGACGCTCAACAACGTGGGCAACATCAGCTACAGCAACATACAGGTGACCGACCCCAAGCTGGGCGTCGTGTTCAGCGATCTGAGCCTGCCTGCGGGTGAAAGCGTCACGCAGACCAAAGAGATCACCATGATGACGCCCACCACCTTCAAGTTCAGCATCGCGCTGGAGGACAACACCGGCCGCAAGCAGACCGAGACCACCAACGAGCTCAAGGTCTCCGCCTACGCCGAGAACCAGATCATGCGGCTGAATGTACAGTTGTCCGCCGATACTGACACCATCGAGACTCAGCCTGGCCTGGTGCGCTTCACCATCCTGATCACCAATGACTCCAGCAACCTGGCCAAGCCCGTCAATGTCTATCACGGCGCGGCGCAGATCACCCATATCCCGGAGCTCAAGCCAGGCGAAAGCATCAGCGTATCGCGCTACTTCAGCCTCAACCAGGCGGGCAAGTACCGCTTTTCAGTCCGCACGGTGGACGGCCTGGACAACACGGTGTCCTTTGACTCCAACGAGCTGACGATCGCCTATGTGCCGCCCACGCCGGCCCCCACCAAGGTGGTGGTGCCCACGGTGGCCCCCATCGTCACCTACTCCCCCATCCCGCTGACGGGCGGGGACGACCTGGCCATCAAGGGCCGCGACACGCTCTTTGTGGCGATGATCGCCCTGGGCCTGCTGTTTGGCGCCAGCCTGCTGCTGTTCCTGGTCAGCTCCGCCATGCGGGCTCGGGTGCGCGCGCAGTCCAATGCCGCCTATGACCACCTGGAGGTCACCGAAAAGCGCGACTACAAGAACCCCAGCACCTATCAGGGCAGCACACTGGCCGAGCCTGAGCCGCTGGGAGATGCAGAGCCCCTGGCAGAGACCCCGCGTGAGGAGCTGCCCCACGAGAAGTACTTAAAGGATGAGGCGCCCAAGCCCATCGAAGAGGCGGCGGCTGAGGCCCAGGACATTCAGGAGGCGGCGGAGGAAGCCCTACCGCCCAGCGACGACGAGGCCGCCTACCGCCTGACCCGCGAGGGCGATGAGGCGCCGCCAGAGGGCGAGGACGCCCAGGCCACTGAGAAGCGCAGCCGCCGCGCCGCCAAACATTACCAGATGCCCGGCGACGAGGAGTAAGCGCAGGACTTAGGATATTCCACGGGCCCGCTGCAGGACTGCCGCGGGCCCATGCTTTATACCAATCGAAATCATGATGGCATCCAAAGCGCTTAGGTATTTTGTTTTGGCGCGAGGAGCAGTCGAGCGATAGCGTAGCGGCGCTACGCGAAGCGAGCAGCGACATGGCGCCGGCGCAAGAGACCAAGCGCGACGATGCAATAAGGATCGAGATTGGTATTACTTGACAGCCATGGGCGCCTGGCCTAAAATCGCGCCATGGCAAGCGACCCACGAGAGGAGATATCATGCGCAAGAGACGATGCCTTAGCCTGTTGGTGCTGGTGACGCTGCTGATCACTGTGATGCCAGCCGGCGCCGAGGCGCTGCCCGTGGTGCTGACCCAGAGCCTACCAGAGGGCATGAGTGGCGTCTACTACGGCACCCGCCTGCAGGCGCAGGGCGAGCGGCCCATGGTCTGGGGTTATGGCGCTTCGGGCGGCATCTCCAACGCCTTCCCCGAGGGCATGAGCCTGAGCGAGTCTGGCGTGCTCAGCGGCACGCCCAGCTATCCGGGCGACTATCACATTGCCGTCACCGTCACCAACCCGGCCGGCACCACCACCCAGGTCTACCAGCTGCACATCGCCCCCTTTGACGAGGCGCGCCTGCCCCAGGGTGGCGAAAACATCGACATCATCGGGGAAGGCAATGACAGCATCGTGGGCCTGGCCAACGGCATGAACGGCGGGCGGCTGACCATGCAGGGCGATGAGGCCTTCTTCATCGACGGCAAGGGCTACCTGATGGGCATCTCCGCGCCCTTTAACAAAAAGGCCAAGCGGCTCTTTGGCGCGGTGCGCTACGCCAACATCGATTCGGATGCCGATTTCCTCTATTACTTTCACCGCTACCTGGACAATGAGGCCAGCAAGGCCCAGGACAAGAACGTCTATGTCACCTATGTGGCGGCTGACCCCATCGCGGGCAGGGGCCGCTATTCGCTGCTGGACCTGCGCCTGCCCGACTTCAAAGACCTCAAGATCACCGACCGGGTGCTGACCTATATCGGCTATGACGGCGTCATGGGCCGCATACTGCTCAAGAGCAAGGCCTCTGTTGACCTGCGCAGCTATCATGATGGCCAGGAGCTGCGCGCGGAGCATGCCTTCCCCTATAATGGGCGCATCTGGTTTCAGCAGGTCAAGACAGGGCAGCTGTACAGCATGCCGCTGGACGGCCAGGTGGCCAGGCAATTGACAGACAGCAAGACGCTGCGCTTTACCATCGCACGCATGCGGGGTGAGGACAGGCTGCTCTACACCGACAAGAACCAAAAGCTATACAGCGCCGACCTGCAGGGCGGGGACATACAGCCCCTGGGCAAGCTCTACGCCAGCCAGCTCAATGCCAACGCGGACTATGTGTTCTTTGCCGACGCCAAGGGCGGCAACCGGCTGAAGATGTTCCCGGTGGATGATCCAGGTGATGTCACCAAGCTAAGCGATGTGGCGGTCGATCAGATCTATGCTTTCCCGGACTTTGTGGCCTATCAGAAGAAGGGCAGCAAGCAACTGTATATCCTCAGCCTTGGCAGCGAAGACAAGGCGGTCAGGATCAGTCAATAATCACATCGTCAGGAGGACATCATGAGCGCGTCAAAGGTCTATATGACGGATTTCAGGGTCAGGAACGGCGAGGACATGCTGCGCAAGCTCAAGCGCCTGTGCAAGGCCGCGGGCATCGAGCAGATCGACTTCAAGGACAAGTTCACCGCCATCAAGATGCACTTTGGGGAGCCGGGCAACCTGGCCTTCCTGCGGCCCAACTACGCCAAGGCGGTGGCAGACTATGTCAAGGACCTGGGCGGCAAGCCCTTCCTGACGGACAGCAATACGCTCTACACCGGCCTTCGGCGCAACGCCCTGGATCATCTGGACTCCGCCTACATGAATGGCTTTAGCCCGCTGACGGTGGGCTGCCATGTCATCATCGCAGACGGCATCAAGGGCACCGACGAGATGCATGTCTCCGTCAAGGGCGACTATGTGCGCCAGGCCAAGATAGGCCGGGCCATCATGGACGCCGATGTGTTCATTTCGCTGACGCACTTCAAGGGCCATGAGGCCACCGGCTTTGGCGGCGCGCTCAAGAACATCGGCATGGGCGCTGGCAGCTTTGCCGGCAAAAAGGAGATGCACTCCTCTGAGAAGCCGGCGGTCGATCGCGACCTGTGCATCGCCTGCGAGGCCTGCATTGAGGCCTGCGCGCATGACGCCATCCACATGGAGGACGGCGCCGCCAACATCTCCACCGACAAGTGCACTGGCTGCGGCCGCTGCATCGCTGTCTGCCCCAGCCGGGCCATACAGCCCATGGACGACCAGGCGCTGGAGATACTGGTCTGCAAGGTGGCCGAGTATACCAAGGCCGTGGTGCAGAACAGGCCCTGCTTCCACATCGCGCTGATCATGGATGTCTCGCCCTTCTGCGACTGCTATAGCTCCTCAGACGCGCCCATCGTGCCGGATGTGGGCATGCTGGCCAGCTTTGACCCGGTGGCGCTGGATCAGGCCTGCGCGGACCTGGTCAACCAGCAGCCCGTTAACCCCGACAGCCTGCTGGGCGATAAGCCCAGGGGCGAGGATCACTTCCACGCGCTGCACAGCGATACCAATTGGCAGCACGGCCTCAAGCACGGCGAAAAGATTGGCCTGGGCACCCGCCAGTACGAACTGATCAGGATGACCTGATGCGCAAGTGTCTGGGTCTGCTGGCACTGCTGTGTCTATTGGCAGTGGGCGCCAGCGCCGAGGTGCATATCAGCGAGCTGATGGCCTCAAACGGCGTCTATGACAAGGGCCATGCCTGGGACTGGGTGGAGCTGCACAACGCGGATAGTGACAAGGCCGACCTGTTCGGCTGGACGCTCAGCGACAGGGAGGAGGGCGGCCCGGTATTCACCTTCCCCCAGGGCAGCAGCCTGAAGGCAGGCGGCTACCTGCTGGTCTGGTGCCGGGGCGACGACAGCGGCAGCAAATCGGGCGGCCCCTATTACGCGCCCTTCAAGCTGGACAAGGGCGGCGAGAGCCTCTTCCTGCGCGACGCGCAGGGCGGACTGAGGCAAGCCCTGGCCTTCCCTGAGCAGTTTGGCAACATCAGCTATGGCTTAAAGAAAGAGCGCTACCTCTTCCTGCAAGGCGCCACGCCCGGCAAGGCCAACACCGCGCCCGGCTTTGAGGCGCGCGCCCAGGCGCCCCAGATGACGCCGGGCGGCTTTTATGAGGGGCAGGCGCAGGTGAGCCTCAGCGCGGATCCTGGCGCTACCATCCGCTACACGCTGGACGGCAGCGAGCCCACGGACAAGTCAAAGGCCTATCAGCAGCCGCTGATATTCAAGAAAACCGCCGTACTGCGCGCCCGCGCCTTCCAGGAGGGTCTGCTGCCCTCTGAAAGCGTGGCCGCCAGCTACTTTGTGGACGATCCGCCCATCAGCCCGGTGGTGTCGCTGATCGGCAACAAGGATTATCTCTTTGACAAGCGCATCGGCGCCCTGGTCAAGGGCACGGGCAACGTACCCAACTACGACAAGGAGCTGGAGTACCCCATCCACATCGAATATTTTGATGCCGCGGGCCAGCGCCTGATCGCCCAGGAGGGCACTTTTACCGCGTCGGGCCACTCGGCGCGCGTCAACACGCAAAAGTCCATCGCGCTCTATGCCCGCGGCGCCTATGGGCCGGACATGTTCGACTTCAACCCCTTCCCCGAGCGGCCCTACCGCGACTACAGGTCGCTGCTGCTGCGCTCGGCCAACTCCGACGCCAACTCCACCCGCCTGCGGGATCCTGTGATATCCTCCGCCGCCAAGGGCCTGGGCCTGCTGTACCAGGACGCATTGGCCATACAGGTCTATATCAATGGCGAGTACTGGGGGCATTATAACCTCAGGGAGAAGATCAACAAGTACTTCGTCGCCGCCTGGGAGGGCGTGACCAAGGCCAGCGAGATCGACGCCATCGACATACTGGCCCGCACCGGCACGGACGACTATGTGCAAAACGGCTCCAACAAGGACTGGCTTGAGCTGATGGATTTCTGCCGCGTCAATGACCTTAATGTCCCTGCCAACCTGCAGCATGTGGCAGACAGGCTGGACATCGATAATTTCTTTAGGCACAGCATCTTTGAGATGATCATCGGCAACTATGACATGACCAATGTGCGCATGTATAGGGTGCCCGGCGGCAAGTGGAAGTACCTGCTCTTTGATGTGGAGGCCGGCTTCCTGGGCCTGGACAAGGAGCCGGTCAACTTCTACATCAAGTCAAAGACCGCCAAGCGCGCCATGTTTCAGCATGTGCACCTGGCGGCGCTGCTGGAGGTGCCCACCATGCGCGAGCGCTTCCTGACGCTGTTTGCTGACATGCTGCAAAGCCAGTTCCTCTGGCCGGACATGGAGGCGCGCTTCCTGCATTGGGAGAACGCGCTGGAGCCGCTGCTGCCCCGCCACTTCGCCCGCTGGCCCAGGGGCCTCAACTACAAGGACTGGCGCGTCAATGTTAACGCCGTCAAGTACTACGCCCGGCTGCGGCCGCTGAAGGTGATCGATCATATCTGCCAGGCCATGAAGGTAGGCAAGGCGGAGCGAGCGCAATACTTTGGCCAGGTGGAGCAGCTGCTGACAGAAAACAACCGCAAATAGTCCGCCTGTCATCTGGCAAAAGACATCATCCCCTCCAACATCACGGAGGGGATGATTCATATGCCCGGCGGTGCTTCAGGTTTCTACCTTGTCCTCATCCAGCGCGCACTGCAGGTCGTAGGCCTGCGCGTACTGGTCGTACAGCGCCTGGAACTGCCTGCCGCTTTCCCCTTCGCGCAGATGCTTCTTGTACTCGTGGGTGTCCTCGTCGCCCCCGCTGTACATCTCGATGACATTGGCGGCGATGTTGGAGCAGTGGTCGCTCACCCGCTCCAGGTTGTTGAGCAGGTCGGAGAGCACAAAGCCAAGCTCCAGCGTGCACTCGCCCTTCTGAAGGCGGCGCACATGGCCTTCCTTGATGTTGTCACGCAGCAGGTCGATGACCTCTTCCATCGGCTCCACATGCCGGGCCAGCTGCGTATCCCCCTGGACCAGCGCCTCCACCGTCATGCGCAGCACGTCGCGCACGGCGCGGCGCATCACGGCCAATTGGCTCTGCGCCTCGCTTGAGAAGGCCAGGCCCTTGTCATAGACTTCCTGCGCGCTCTCGCCCAGGTTGACGGCGTGGTCGCTGATGCGCTCCAGATCGCCGATGATGTGCAGCAGCTTGGCCACCAGGCGGCTCTCCCCCTGCGACAGCCCCTGCGCGCTGGCCTTGACCAGGTAGGCGCCCAGCGCGTCCTCATATTGATCCACCCGGCTCTCGCCCTGATTGACCAGATCCATCACCTTGGGGTCAAACTGGCTCAGCAGGCCATCGCCCAGCTCCAGCGCCTTTTGCGCCTCCAGGCCCATGTTGCCGGCCTGGCGCCTGCACTGCTCAATGGCGACGGCGGGGTTGATCAGCAGGCGCTCGTCCAGCATGACCACCCGCTCCCCCCTGCTGTCATCGCGGATGACGGCTGTGGCCAGACGCTCCAGCCAACCCATGAAGGGAAAGAGCATCAGCGTGGTCAGTATGTTGAAGATGGTGTGGAAGGCCGCGATGTAGAAGGCGTTGATCGGCTGGCTGATGAAGGCAAAGCCCACCACCGCCTCCACGCTGTAAAAGATGGCCAGGCACACAACGGTGCCGATGAGGTTGAAGAACAGATGCGCCGCCGCCACCCGCTTGGCGCCACGGTTGGCGCCGATGGATGACAAGATGGCGGTGATGCAGGTGCCAATGTTTTGCCCCATGATGATGGGGATGGCAGCGCCAAAGGTCAGCCCACCTGTATGGGCGATGGCCTGCAGGATGCCCACGGAGGCCGAGGAGCTCTGGATAATCGCCGTCACCACCGCGCCCACCAGCACGCCAAAGAGGGGATTAGAGAACATCAGCAGCAGGCTGGTGAAGTTGGGGTCATTGGCCAGGCCGGAGACCGCATCGCTCATGCTCTCCATGCCAAACATCAGCACCGCGAAGCCCAGCAGGATGTGCGCGGTGTCCCGCTGCTTGCGCACCGCCAGCAGCAGGATGATGCCCACAAAGGCCAGGATGGGCGAGAAAGTAGAGGGCTTGAGCAGCGTCATCCAGAAGTTGTTGCTCTGTATGCCCGTCAGCGACAGTATCCAGGCGGTGATGGTGGTGCCGATGTTGGCGCCCATCACCACGCCGATGGCCTGGCGCAGCTGCATGATGCCAGAGTTGACAAAGCCCACCACCATGACCGTGGTAGCCGATGAGCTCTGTATCACCGCCGTCACGCCTGCGCCCAGCAGCACCGCCTTGAGCGGTGAGCGCGTCAGCTGCTCCAGGATGGGCTTGAGCCGCTTGCCGGCCCGCTTCTCCAGCGCATCGCCCATCAGGCTCATGCCAAACAAAAAGAGCGCCAGCCCGCCCATCAGTTGAAAGATGTCATAGATGCTCACAAGCGCCTCCAGCAGTCTGCCCTCCCGGGCGGAATCGTCCCGCGCCAGTGTAGCCGATTGTAAAATCTGTGTCAAATCTGTACGCCTGTCAAAGTCCAATCGATGGCGCGAAAAAGCCCGCAGTTGTGGCTGCGGGCTTGATTGGGATGGTGGTCAGCGCCAGCGGGCGTAGAGGATGGCCTGCGCCCAGCTGTAGTGCTGCTCTGGGTGGTAGTCCAGCAGATCCATGGTGAAGGCGTCATAGTAGGTGTTGGAGTACAGCGGCAGCATGGGCAACTGAGCCACAAAGCACTGCTGGAAGCGCTGCCATTTGAGCCCATAGCTCTCGCTGTCATGGGGCTGTGTGCGGCGCATATCTAGGCTGAGATCCATCAGCTGCTCATCCGGCAGACCAAAGAGGCCAAGCTGCGGCTGATCTGCCTCCCCGGGCAGGGACAGGATCTGCGCTGCCGGATCAAAGACCATGCCTAAGTTGGAGCCCAGGAAGAGCAGGTCGTACTCTCGGACTTCTTGACGATAGTATTGCGCAAACAGCTGCTGGGCATCCAGCTCATCAACCTG
This sequence comes from uncultured Clostridia bacterium, assembly GCA_934615145.1. Lineage (GTDB taxonomy): Bacteria > Bacillota > Clostridia > Christensenellales > Aristaeellaceae > UBA1038. The sequence goes on from CAKTTM010000010.1 coordinate 11,761, forward strand.
CAGCTGCGCACCGGCGCGCTTTAGTTGGGCGCTCATATGCTGCGCCACGCTTTGGGCCACCGGATTATCCCGTGTGATGCCCAGCGTCAGCGTCAAGGGGATCAACTGATCACCATCCAGACGATAGCGCTGCTGGCCGCGGGCTGACCTCAATTGCTTGCCTGCCTGATCATAGGCCCAGCCATCGGCCACCAGCAAGGCCTCGGCCTTGCCCATGTCTAGCGGGTATAGGTGCAGCAACTGGCGCAACGCATCCTGCTGGCCCAGGGCCTGTGCCTGGGCCAGGCCATAGTAGCCGTAGACAGGCTTGCCGTTGCTGCGCAGCCCCTCCTCGATGATCCGCGGCCGGTTGACCAGGTGGGCCAGCGCCTGACGCAGGCGCAGCGAGGCGGTCGGCCCCTGATTATTCTCAAAGCTGATGAAGGCCAGGCCCCGGCGATCGTAGGCCTGCACCTGCAGGCGCTTTCCCCCAGCCAGACGCCTGGCGTGAGCAATGGCCTCGTGCCAGGTCAGCTTGTTGATCAGGTCAAGCTCGCCATCGCGCAGGCTGCCGATCATCTGCTCCCGCCTGGCCTCCATCAGCCGGATGCGGGCGATGTTGGGCCGCTGGCCCCTGTGATCGCCCTTGAAGTAGGGGTTAAGCTCTAATCGAAGCTCGACCGACAGCGCGTCATGGCTCAGCAGCCGATATGGCCCAGCGCTCACCGTCGGGTGGCTCACATAGCCTTGCGGGCCAAACAGAGCGCTCTCCAAGGCCTGGCTGTCAATGGCCTGTGCAAAGCGCAGGCCGTCCGCGTCAGAGATCAGCTCATTGTCCGGCATCAGCAGCTTGATGGGGTAGGGCAACAGGTCGATGAAGCTCAGCTCATAGTAATAGGGCAGATAGGCCGCATCAATGGTCAAGGCCAGGCGGTGATCGTCCAGCAGCCTGACACCCTGCCAGGACACAGTCTGTCCGGTCGCATAGGCCTCATGGCCCAACAGATGCGCAAAGCCATTGTTTACCATTGGCTTGAGCGTGGCTGTCTGCGGGCTCTCCAGCAGCAGCAGGCTGCCAACATAGTCCTGCGCGGTGATGGGGCTGCCGTCTGAGAACTTCAGGTCGTCCCACAAGGTCAGGGTATAGGTGACATTGCCCTGATCATCCACCTCACGCTGGTGATGGCGCACCACGCTGGGTTGATGATCTGCTGATCCTCCGCCAGGTAGGCCACGGTGCCCAGGCCGTGCAGCAGGGCGCGCACATCAATGTCGGATGTGTTATTGCTCAAGCGGTCGCTGAGGAACATACCGCTGACCTTGGTCGGATTGGCGACCACCAGTTCACGGCCTTGTGTCTGCGCGGCTTGTCCGTATCCAATCGCGCAGACCAGCATCAGCGCCAACAGGCAGGCGGTCAGTTTCTTTTGCATGCTTTTGCTTCCTCTTCGTGTCGGACCGGCCGGAGCATAAGCCCCGGCACGGCCTGTTATTCAACGGTGTCGCCAACGTGGTAGTGCGCGGGGCCGAGGGTAGGCCTGGGGCGATGCAGCTTGACGATCAGCTGGCCCTCTGTCTGGCCGGCGCCCAGTGTCAGCGCCTGTGGCAGCACCACGAGGTAGGTGCCCGCGCCCTCAATGCTGACTCGGTAGCTGCCCGCGGGCAGATCGCCTACCGGCAGCAGGTTGGCCATGCCAGGCTTCACCTCATAGGGCTGACCCTCCGCGGGCAGGCCCTGCCAAACAGGCGCAGGATGAAGCTGGTGTTGAGGCTTATCTCCTGCCCCTTCTCGTCGTAGACCAGCACGCCCAGCTTCAGTGTGTAGCGGGGGGCGATCTCCTGGAAGATGGTCTTGAGCTCGCCTTCCTTCTCTGTGACTGTCAGCGTCACGGGCTTAGGCAGCGTGATGATGTAATTCGGATGGTTAGCCTCGATGCTGTACTCGCCGTAGGGCAAGCCTTCCAGCACCGGGAAGGGCTGACCGATGGCGATGACAACGTCCTGGCTGTAGCCGTCCGGGCCCTTGACTGTGACTGTCACCTTGCGGCCGGCGGGCACGGGATCGCCATCAGCGTCCAGCACCTCGGCGCTGATGGTCAGCTTACCATCCTTGCGCTCTTGGAAGATGGTCTTGAGCTCGCCTTCCTTGTCGCTGATCGACAGCGTCACGGGTTTGGGCAACATAATGATGTAATTGGGATCATCCGCCTCGATGCTGTACTCGCCGTAAGTCAGGCCTTCCAGCACCGGGAAGGGCTCGCCGATGGTGATGACCACATCCTGACTGTAGCCGTCCGGGCCCTTGACTGTGACCGTCACCTTGCGGCCGGCGGGCACGGGATCGCCATCGGCATCCAGCACCTCGGCGCTGACGGTCGGCTTGCCCAGTGGCTTTTCCTTCATGATGATGCTGATGGCGCCGGTCCTGTGTTCAACGTCCAGCGTCACCGCGGGATCGATGCTGATCTCATAGTCTTGCTGCAGCAGGGCCATCTGAGCCAGGCTCACGGCATAGCTGCCATAGATCAGAGCGCTGTGCTGTGTGAGCACGCCATTGGTCAGCGTTTCGACATCGGAGCGACCGGCGAAGCTGGGGCCGCTGGTCCAGATGGTAAAGCTGCGGTCGTCCTCAATCACATTACCTTGCGCGTCATAGACTACCAGCTTCACGCCCAGCTGGCCCCTGGCTCTTTCCGTGTTGGTGATGGTGATCAGGCCCTGCTTGTTGTGCGTATGCAGGCTCACAGGCTCTGAAATGGTCGTATAGTAATTGGCGCTGTAGTCGTCCTCGATAACGGCATAATTGCCATAGGCGATGCCATCCCCCTCGATGGGCAGGTGTACGCGCTGGCCGCCCTTGAGGGACAGGCGATAGCCCTCCGGGCCAAAGGCCGGCCCTGTGATGGTCACATTGAAGCGACGTTGATCGGTATCGGGGATCAGATTGCCCAGGTTATCCAGCAGCAGCTTTTCAACGACCAGCTGGCCCAGGGCCTTCTCAGTGTTGATGACTTGCGCTTCCCGATGCAGCTGTGTCAATCCGCTGTCCTTGTCATAGCCGATGACAATGGGCGCTGGATCGGTGATGATGTAGTCATCCAGATCATAGCCTTCCCCTGCCAGCTCCTTGACAGTGTAGGTGCCCAGCTGCAGGTTGCGCAGCGTGATCTGCTCGCCATCGGCCGGCAGCTTCAGGACTCTCCCGTCCTGGTAGGCGCCCGGCCCCCTCACTTCCACCTCAAAGGGCTCTTGGTCGGGGTTGCTGGCGTCGGATCCACCTGAGGTATTGATGATCCGCTTGCTAAGCACCAGCTGGCCAATGGCCAATTCCTGGTTGGTGATGTACACATCCTGCCGGTACTTGTGATGCGCTCCCTCCTCCAGGGTGAGGATGAACTCGCTGTAGTCGCCCTGCGGCTGGCCATCTTCGCTCAGGCTGTAGCCGGTGCTGTAGGCACCTGTGCTGTCCAGCTCGATGACGGTGTACTTGCCAAAGGCAAGCCCGGTGATGGTGGTCTGCTTGCCGGCCTCCACCTGGTGTATCTGGCTATAGCCATGCTGCTGGCTGGCTACCAGCACGCTGAACTTGCGCCCGTCTTCGATTTCATTGCCGTCCGCGTCCAGCACGGTCTTGTGCAGCGTGATCTCACCTGCGTCCTTCTCCTGGTTGGTCAGCCGCGTTTCGCCCGTCTGCTGGCGCGCATGAAGCGTGACATAGAAGGGCTCGGGCATGGTGTACAGGTCTGAGACCATCCTGCGGCCCATCAGCTCGCCGTCCACCATTTGGCCTGGGAATACGACAGTATCCACCTCGCTGATGCGGTACTTGCCCAGCGGCATCCCGTCCAGCAGGACGCCCGTGGTGTTACTGTTCACTTCCACCTTGCCATCCGGCGATGCGTCTGACACATAGGCCGGGTAATCTGCCTCTTCCATCCCAGGATAGATGGGGCCCTCCACCAGGAAGGTAAAGACGCGCTCATCGATTGTCTCCACAGCAGGGTCATCGGGGTACTCCTGATTGATGATGCTCAGGCCCTTGCTGTTCTCGCCCATCTTGATCAGCCTAAGTTGGCCCACGGGCTTTTCCTTGTTGCTGACGATAATGAGGCCCTTGTTTTCGCCCTCGCCAAGGGTGACGCGGTCTTGCGCCAGATAGGCGCCAGGCTGGTCGGGGTCAGGCACTTGGTAGACAGGCGTCTCGTAGACCGTTGGGTCCACGTCATCCTCAAGCACCACATACTCGCCATAGGCCAGACCGGTCAGGGTCTGGCCTTCGCCAGCCTTGAGCGTCACGGTCTGGCGATAACCATAGGGGCCGATGACAAACAGGGTAAACTGGCGGTCCGCAACCGGGTCAGCATAGCCTTCTTGGCCATAGAGCCTGCCCCTGGCATCCCGCAGATGCTTTTCAAGCCTCAGTTCGCCAGTGCGCTGGGCCTCCTTCAGGAAGCTATTGGTGATCGCCATATCTGAGGGGGATGATTTGGTAAAGTTCAGCGGCTGCCAGTCATTGCCCTGGTCATCCACTTCCTCCACCCAATATGTGTAAGCCACTGCCTGCTTGGTCTCCATGGGCATGTCATACCATGTCAGTTCGCTTGCCGCCGCGTCAGCAGGCAGATGGAGCAGGCCGCCATCCTCCTTGGCGATCCTCTCCTGCGTACCATCACTTCCCGCTTTGCGGAACAGCTGCATCCAGATATCCTGCCGGGCGTCATGCCAGGCATTAGGATAGAGCAGCGCGCTGTCCGGATCGACCTCCCAAGTCTTCGTCGCGATCAGGTCCTTGCGGGGCGGGTCGTATTCATTGGTGATGAGGGTCTGGAATCCGCCGCCTTCCATAGG
>CAKTTM010000011.1 GCA_934615145.1 uncultured Clostridia bacterium
GCAAAGGAGGTTTCTGATAGCTAAAGCTCTTATATTCCACCAGCTCTGCTGGTGGATTTGTGGGCTAAAGCGCACATCAATGAGGGGGACGCCGCGCGGCGTCCCCCTCAGACCATCAACAAAGGCTCCTTTTTCGAGAGGAGCCTTTGGTCATTCTATTCTATACCTAGATTGTGCAATTGACTTGCGCTAATACACCCTCTGTGTTGCCCAGACAAAGGATGCGGAAAAAGGCTTTGACCAGCCTCTTGATGTTCTGCACTGTGGCGATCAGGAAGGATTGTTCCCGTGTGTTTTGTCGTCCGAGCATTCGCGCATATCTCAGTCCGTGGTTCTCTTTCGCCTCCGCAAACGACCGCTCAATCGTTTCCTTGCGCCGCTCGTATAGGCGGCGTCCCTGGTCTGTCCTGACAAATGCTGTGCAGTCGTCCAACGAATCCTGCCAGACATGGCGGGGGATGAGGCGTCGGCTGGCTGTTGCCGCCATACACTCATGCTTTGTGGGGCGCTGAGCACAGATTCTCCTGTCTGAATAGTACTCCCGGTAGCCTTCTCAGTTCGTTGTCCGCCAATACAGCCGTTGGCGCTGAGGGCAGATATAGTGATCGTACTCTGAATCATAGTGAAAGCGCCATTTTCCGTAGTAGGGTGTTTTGTACGTATGCCGTCGATAGCCAATGACACCTTGGATTCCCAAGTCCTCCAGCAAGCGCGCCGTGGCGGCGTTGTGATAGCCTGCGTCCAGTCCCATGAAGGAGGGCAGTTTCCCCATCCTCTGCTCAATCTGCCTGAGCAAGCCCGGCAGGGGTGTTGTGTCATGGATGTTTGCCGCTGTGATGTCCACATTGCCAATGACATTACACAAGCTGTCCACTGTCCGATGCTCGCTGTAGTGAAAGCCGTCCGGTTTGCCCTCCTTGCTCAGCTGACCGCTGTCCGGGTCTGTCTTGCTCTGCATGCGTGTTTTGACACCAGTGCCCGAACCATCTCCACCTTTGTCTTCGTCATCCCGGTCAAAGGGCTTCTTTCCTAACACTTCCCGATCCAGATCCACCTGAGCATCCAGGCGCTCTATATACTCTCGCGGTGTTTCCTCCACCGTGACCAGGACTTTCTTATGCTTGTTTGCCTTGGCTTTGATGTGTGTTGAGTCAGTGTAGAGAACCTCACCACCCACCAGGCCCTTCCGACAGCACTGACGCAGAATCTCGTCGAAGATGCGCTCTGCAATGTCATTCTCTCGGAAACGCCTGGCTCTGTTGATGCTGATGGTTGCATGGTTAGGGCCTTTTTCGGTCAACTTCAATCCCAGAAACCATTTGAACGCGATGTTCTCGTTGACCATCTCCGCCAGTTTGACCTCTGATTTGATGCCATACAGGTATCCAAGCAGCAGCATCTTAAAGAGTGTCTCCGGTGGGATGGCTGGACGCCCATTGTCCGCGCAATACAAATCCTTACATAGGTCATGGATGAAACTAAAGTCCACTGCTCTGCTTACTTTGCGTAACAGATGATCCTGTGGCACCAGCTCCTCAAGAAGGACAATCTCATACCCTTCTTGCTGCTGTGTTTGTCGTTCTCTCAGCATCTGACTGCTCCTGTCGAAGTGCTATCTCTTACTACTTCTATTCGACAAGCGAAGCAGAAATTCCTTTTGGTTTTTGACAACTTATTTATGTAACAAACCTCCCCGATTGGATGCAGGGAGGTTTGTTGATGGGCTGAATGGGGACGCCGCGCGGCGTCCCCATTGTGCTTATCGGCTCATGCCTACCGGTCTTTGATCCTCAGGCCTGGCGCAGGGTTTTCAGCGCGCCGCTCCAGGCCAGCAGCTGGTCAAGGGTGGTCTTCAGGCTCTCCAGCTGGTGCTCGCCGGGCTTGAAGGCGGAGAAGTTTTCAAAGTCGTGGTAGAGGCTCAGCTGTACCTGGCTGCGCACATCGGCCAGCTGCAGTTCGCCCGCGATCAGGCGCAGCTGCTCCACCGCGCGCACGCCGCTGGCGCTGCCATAGCTGACAAAGGCCACAGCCTTATTGTTCCACTCCTGATACAGATAGTCCAGCGCGTTTTTGAGCGCCGCGCCGGGCGCGTGGTTATACTCAGGCGTGATCATGACATAGCCGTCATAGGGGGCGATCATCTTTGACCAGGCCTTGGTATGTTCATTGGCATACTGGGCATAGCCGGCGGGAATGGCCTCATCCAGCAGCGGCAGGTTGACCTCCTTGAGGTCGATCAGCTCATACTGCGCGTCGCCGCGCTTGTTGGCCTCTGCCATCAGCCACTTGGCCACCTGCTCACCATTCCTGCCGGGCCTCGTGCTGCCCAGGATTACCGCGATTTTCAGCATAAAAAAACACTCCATGTTGCTATATTATTTCTGTCAGCGAACTGACAAAAGGAGTGTAACCCATCTGGGCAGATTCTAAACAAGCGGCCCGCCAAATGGCGGGGCCGCTCGAAGTTAGCGCTGTCAGCCTGAGTCTTATACGAAGGGTGTAATGGCCTTGCTGGGGAAGAAGGGAATCTCCAGCTCGTCGGCGCTGGGCAGCTGGGGCATGGTCTGGCAGATATCATCCTGATACCAGTAGGCCACGGAGGCGATGTCGTCCTTGAGCGGCAGGTAGCGGCCGCCGCTGCGCCAGCCCAGGGCCTGGATGGTGACGCGGATGTCTTCCTTGAAGTAGATGGGGTCGGTCAGGTGCCAGCGGTAGAGGCCAAAGCGCATCTGGCTGCCGTAGAGCCGGTCAGGCTCGATCACCTGCAGGCCCGCATAGGGCGTGGAGAAGGGCAGGTAGCGGTCCTGATGCACGGGATCCTCAAAGTCATAGGAGCCGCAGAAATAGTCCTCCGTGCCGGTGCCGCAGATGGTGGGGTATTCCTTGTCGCCATCGAGGTAGAACTTGATCTCGCCCTCGCCCCACCAGCCGTTGTCCTTGACGCCCCAGGCCATGTAGGTGCCCACATACTTGCCCTTGCCCTGTATGTTGTCAAGGATGGTGTAGACCTCCTTGTAGGGCAGGGGATTGACCCGGCGGAACTGCGCGTGGAAATAGCCCATGTGCTCGGGCACCTTGAACAGCTCGTAGTCGATCTGGTAGTAGACGCGGGTGGGCTCCAGGTTGCGGTTTTCCAGCGTCACCTTGAAGCCCTTGCGGAAGGGCATCGTCCAGTAGCAGTTGAAGGCCTTGCCGGGGTTGACGCAGACGGCCAGCGAATTGTTCTGGTAGAACTTGCCCCAGCCGGCGGCAAAGAAGTCACCCAGCGGCACCTCCACCGAGGGCTTGTCGCTGCCATCCCAGTAAAAGCGGATGATCTGCCCGCGCCAGTCGCCAGACGGCGTCAGCCAGATGTGTTTGATGGCGCCCTCGCCCTTGACATCGGCCAGGGTGATGGTCTCCCCCACCTGCAGGTGCAGATAGGGATTGACCTTCCAGCCCTTGCCCAGCTCCCGCGCGGCCACATGCGCGGAGCCGTCCTCCACCTCGCACATGCCGCCCATGCCCTTGCCGCCGGTCAGGTTCTCCGGGCTCACCGAGCGGGTCTCCACATCGTAGAGCCCCGCAGCCAGACTCATCAGATCGTTGTGATACATTAAGCCTGCTCCTTTCAATATCCGGACAGCCCATAGCCGCCCGGTGCTGTATTGCCAGCGCCTCTGTTGACGCGCTATTTGGCCTTATCGTAACATATCCCGCGCCGCCCGTGGCGGCAAAAGCAAAATCGGACAGAGGATGAACAAAAAAGCAGACTCAGATGATGCCGCGGCTTGATGGAATGGGGGGTCGCCACGGTTGCCTGTTGCTGCTGAATGGTTCTCATATCAAGGCCTCCTGCGCCATGCTGTAGCCGACACAGTATAGCACAGGAGACCATTGGCGGGCAGTGGGGGATGTTTGTTTTCGGGCTTTTTAGCCGATGGCGGCCAGGTGCTCGAAGGCCGGTTTCATCAGCGGGTAGAGCGACTTGTACAGCTGATAATAGGGCTGATACTGGGCGGCGCTGGCGGGGTCTGGCTGCAGGCTGTCGCCTGCGCTGACGAATTGATCACAGGCCGTCTGCAGATCGCTGAAGAGCCCCACACCCACGCCTGCCAGTATGGCCGCGCCAAAGGCGGGGCCCTGATCGCGCGCAAGCGTGCTGACCGGGCAGCCGTAGAGATCCGCCAGCATCTGGCGCCACAGCGGGCTGCGCGCGCCGCCGCCGGTCATCATCATGCTGTCGATGCTGACCGACATCTGGCCAAAGACATCCACACAGGCCGCCTGGGAGAAGGCCACGCCCTCCATCACCGCGCGGATCATCTGGGCCCGCCCGTGCACAGCCGACAAGCCAAAGAAGACGCCCCGGCAGTTGGGATCCGGATGGGGCGAGCGCTCGCCCATCAGGAAGGGCAGGAAGAGCAGGCGCTCAGCGCCGGGCCTGACCTGCTGGGCCAGCCTTGTCATCACCACATAGGGATCCACGCCCTCGGCCTCTGCCTGCATCACTTCGGGCTGGCAGACCGTGTCGCGCAGCCAGCGCAGCGAGAGGCCGGCCGCCTGGGTGCAGCTCATCACCGTCCACTTGCCCGGCACCGAGGCGCACAGCGTGTGCACCCGGCCCTCCGGGTCGATGCGCACCTGGTCGACCACGCTGTAGACCACGCCGGAGCTGCCCAGCGTCGTGAAGGCCTGTCCCTGCCTGACCACGCCGGTGCCGATGGCGGCAGCCGCGTTATCGGCGGCGCCCGCGCTCACCGGCGTGCCTTCTATCAAGCCCGTCTGGCGCGCGCCCTCTTTGGATACGCTGGAGGATATTGCCTGCGACTCGGTCAGCGGGGGCAGCAGGCCGATGTCCAGGCCCAGCGTGCGCATCAGCTCCTGCGACCAGCGCCGTTTGGGCACATCCATCATCTGGGTGCCGGCGCCGTCGGAAACCTCGCTGAGATACTGACCGGTCAGCCGGTAGCGGATATAGTCCTTGGGCAGCAGCACCTGGGCGCAGCGGGCATAGACCTCAGGCTCCTGCTGCTTGACCCACAGCAGCTTGGCCGCTGTAAAGCCTGTCATTGGCGGGTTGGCGGTGATCTGGATGCAGGCCTCGCGGGTGAGCTGGCGCTCCATCCACTCGGTCTGCGCCTGGGTGCGCTGGTCACACCAGATGATGGCCGGCCGCAGCACCTGGCCGGCCCCGTCCAGCATCACCAAGCCGTGCATCTGGCCCGACAGTCCCACGCCCGCGATGTCGCCCGGCTTGATGCCTGAGGTCTGCAGCACATCGCGCAGCCCCTCGGCTGCCGCCTGCCACCAATCCTCCGGCGCCTGCTCGGCCCAGCCGTTGTGAGGCTGATGCATGGGATACTCATGCACGCTGGAAGCGATCTCACGCATCTGGCTATCAAAGAGCACCGTCCTGGTGCCGGTCGTGCCCAGGTCTATGCCGATCAGGTATTGCATGCTTGCCCCCTTTGATCAGATCGATCGTATAAAGCTATCCAGATAGTTCAGCGCGGCGCCCACTGCCGCTGCCTCGTAGCGATAGGCGCATTCAAACAGATAGGAGCCATCGGGCTCAAAGGTATTGCGCTGGGCCAGGCGGCGGCGTATCTCCGGCAGGTGGGGCGACAGATGGCTGCCCACATAGCCGCCGCAGATGACGGGACAGTCATAGACCATGCGCAGCGAGTTGATGATCAGCACCAGGTTGTCAAGATAGGCCCCAAATACATCCCGGCAGGCCTGGTCGCCCTGTGCCAGATCCTCGAAAAAGGCGGCCAGATTGCCCTGGCGCTGATCGGAGAGCAGCTTGGCGCTCAGGTAGGCATCGGCGCAGCCCAGCTGGCCGCAGTAGCACTTCTGCCCGCCGGGGTGGAGGGTGACATGACCAAACTCGCTGGCGCGCAGGTTCTGCCCGGCGTAGATGCTGCCCTTTGTCAGGAAGGCGCCGCCCACGCTGTTGCTCAGCGACAGGTAGGCCACGCTCTGATCCGCCGGGCTCTGGCGGATGTCCGGGTTGTACCAGGCCTCGGCAAAGCCGCCGGCCGTGGCGTCGTTGACAAAGCGGCAGGGAAAAGGCAGATGCGCCTCAAGGTCTGCGATGCGGCCGTCGGAAAACTGCAGCAGCGAGGCATAGGTCAAGCGCCGGGCATCGGGCGACACAATGGCCGGTACCGACAGGCCCAGGCCCAGCACCTTATCCGCTGGGATCTGGTATTCGCTCAGCAGGCCGGCCACATAGCGCCCGATATGGGCGCAGTACTCACTGGTGGGTTCATAGACCAGGCGCTCGCGCTTGAGGTGGAGGATGCCGCCCGTCAGGTCGAGGATGGCGGTGGCGATGTGGTTCTGTGTGATGTCCAGGCCCAGGGCGTAGCGGGCCTGAGGCTGAACCATGTATTCCATGGCCTTGCGCCCGCCGGTCGACTGCTGGCTTTCCACCGCCGTCAGCAGGCCCTGGGCCTTGAGCTCTGCCAGGTTCTGGTCGATGGTCGGCAGGCTTAGCCCCAGCAGGCTGCGCAGCTGGGACTTGCTCTGTCTGCCTTGTTGATAGAGTGTGTGAAAGATCAGGCTGCGGTTGGCGATCCTGACTTCGCTGGTCACGGTGCGCTTGCGGTTCATGGCTGTCTCCCTGGCTCCAAGGTCTGGCGATCAGGGCAGCCCGGCGACGGGGTCTGTGGCGGGCCCTGCCCTACTCGTCAAAGAGGATGACACTTTTGACGGTGTCTTTGATATGTTCGACCGTGGCCCGGTAGGCCTCCGGTGTCTGGCTGAAGGGGTAGCGGTTGGACACGATGCCCTTGACATCGATCATGCCGCTGGCGATGGCCTGTATGGTGGTGGGGAAGAGGTTGGCGTAGCGGAAGATCGAGGTGAGCACCAGCTCCTTGGCGCTGATGGGCCCCAGCGGCACGCCGCTTAGATCCTCAGCCGCCATGCCCACCAGCACGATGTGGCTGCCCGCCTTGGCCAGGCGCACAGAGGCCGCGATCGTGCTGCCATGCCCCACGCAGTCCAGCACCGCGTCCACGCCCTGGCCCTGGGTCAGCTGCCCTATGCGCTCTACCGCGTCCACCTGGCCGCTGTTGATGGTGTCAAAGCCGTAGCTGGCGGCCACTTCCAGGCGCTTGTCGATCAGGTCCACCACGATGACGCGGCTGGCGCCCATGGCCTTGGCGGCCAGGGCCGATACCAGGCCGATGCAGCCGGCACCATAGACCAGCACGCTGTCGCCCAGCTTCACCTGGCCGGTGCGCGCGGCGTTGATACCAATGGCCAGCGGCTCCACCAGGGCGCCCTCCTCCAGGCTCATGCCGTCAGGCAGCTTGAAGGTCCACCGGGCGGGATAGGCGATATAGTTCATCAGGCAGCCACCGTAGGGCGGCGTGGCCAGGAAGACCACATCGGGGCAGAGGTTGTAGCGGCCGCTCAAACAATAGGCGCACTTGCCGCAGGGAACACCCGGCTCAATGCAGACCCGGTCGCCCACCTTCAGATCGCTCACATCCGCGCCCACCGCCGTGACCACGCCGCTGGCCTCATGGCCCAGGATGAAGGGAAAATCCACCACAAAGTCGCCGATGCGCCCGTGGCTGTAGTAATGCACATCCGAGCCGCAAATGCCCACCGCCGCCAGCTTGATGAGCACCTCGTCCCTATTCGGGCTGGGCATGGGGATGTCCTGCATCTGGATGGTGTTGAGTTGCGTTAGGACCGCAGCCTTGTTCTTCATACTTCTCTCCTCAGACAGGGCCCACCGGCAGCCTCCTGCCGGTGGGCAGCCTGTGACTTAGTTCAGCGCGCCGGCCTTCTTGTGGATCTCGATCAGCTCGGCCACATTCTCCTTGGTGTACAGCGGGTTGCCCACATCGGTGTCGATCTGCTTTTCAGCGCCGGTGAGCAGCTTGTGAGAGGTGGACAGCAGCAGCTCCGCCAGCTCATAGGCGTTCTGCAGGCAGGTAGCGGTCATGCGGCCTTCCTCGATCAGCAGGGCGGCCTCAGCCGTGCCGTCAACGCCAAAGGACAGCGTATCGGCATAGGCGGGGTTGCCCTTGATGACCTCCAGCGCGCCCGCACACATGTTGTCATTCATGGCGGCGATCAGGCCTATCGTGTCGTTGGCGGTGACCCAGTCTTCCATCTTGGCCATGGCCTCGTCCTTGTTCCAGTTGGCATAGTCATCCCCCACGATGGTGACATCGGGGCGCTTCTCAAAGAACTCCTTCTGCCAGGCGACCAGGCGCTCATCGGCGTGGAAGTTGCCGGCAGGGCCGCGCAGGATGACAGCCTTGGCGCCCTGAGGCACATGCTCCAGCGCGTAGCGGGCGTTGACAGCGGCCTGCTCATAGGGGTTGGCGTCCACCGAGGAGGCACCCTCGATACCCTCGATGCGGGCGTTGGTGGTGATGCACAGGATGCCGGCGGCTACCACTTTCTCCGCATAGGGACGCTGCGCCTCGCCGTTGTTGGGCTGGATGATGATGGCGTCGTACTTATTGGTGATGGCATTTTCGATCATGGAGTTTTCGATCTCGTCATTGGCCTGCCCATCGAAGATGTCAACGGTGATGTCGGGATACTTGTCAGCCTCGTCCTTGACGGCGTTGGCTAGCCAGGCGGCGAAGGAGTCGGCCTGCGCGCGGGCAATGTAGGCGACGCGGTAGGTCTTGGCGGGCTCAGCGACGGCGCTGATCATGGCCACGCCCATCAGCAGGGTAAGCACCAGCAACAGGGACAGGATCTTCTTCATGGGGACCTCCTTTGAATTGTAGATATGCTAACCGCTGGGCGGCTATGCTCATGCTTTGCTGTCCAGGCTGCCAAGTTTGCGCCTGGTGCGGCGAGATTTGGCGTAGATGTCGTAGATCACGGCCAGGGCAATGATCAGGCCGCGGATGATCTGCTGCAGGTAGGAGTTGGTCTTTGTCAGGTTCATGATGTTGTTGAGAAAACCCACGATGAAGGCACCAATCAGCGTGCCGCCGGCTGTGCCCAGGCCGCCGGAGAAGCTGGTGCCGCCGATGATGGTGGTAGTCAGCGCGTCAAACTCCGCGCCCTGCGCGCCATTTGGCAGGCCCGCGTTGACCCGCGACATGTACAGCACCGCAGCGATCCCCACCAGCGCGCCATTGATCAGGTAGGCCTTGAGCTTGATGTTCTTGACCGCGATGCCGGATGCCACCGCCGCCTCCTCATTGCCGCCGATGGCGTAGACCGAGCGGCCCATGCGGGTGTTGGTCAGAAAATAGCTAGTGAAGACGAAGAATATCAGCATGATGATGATGGGGATGGGCACGATCCACAGCGAGCCCTGACCGGGCACCACATAGTCGCCTATCTGGTAGACATTCTGGCCCGCCGTCATCATCAGCGCCGCGCCCCTGGCCATGGTCTGCATCGCCAGCGTGGCGATGAAGGCCGGCGTCTTAAACCAGGTGACCATGATGCCGTTTAGCAGGTTGCACAACACCGCGACCAGGATGCTGACCAGCGCTGCTACGATCATGGCCGGCAGGCTGGCGATACTGGCCGTGATCAGCGCCTTGTAGGCGATCACCGACAGGGTGCCGGCAAAGGCCATCACCGAGCCGCTGGACAGATCGAGCATACCGCAGATGATCAGGATTGTCTGCCCAAAGGCCAGGATGGTGGTGACGGAGATCTGGCGCGAGACATTGGTCAGGTTGCCCCAGGTGAGAAAATTGCTGTTGAGCACCGTGCAGATAAGGAAGAGCACGATGAGAACCAGCATGATGCTGTACTTGCCAGTCATGCGCTGAAAGAGATTGCCCGGCTTTTGCTGCGTCATATTCCTTCCACTCCCTGTTTGCTTGCTTGGGGCACCTCAGGCCCCTCTGGCCTGGCCCACGCCTGTTGCCAGCGCCATGATCTGCTCGGCGCTGAAGTCCTCGCGCTTCAGTTCTCCTGCGATGCGCCCATGGCACATCACATAGATACGGTCACACATGCCGATGAGCTCGGGCAGCTCGGAGGAGACCATCACGATGCTCTTGCCGCGGGCCGCCAGGTCCATCATCAGCTTGTATATCTCATACTTGGCACCCACATCGATGCCGCGGGTGGGCTCATCCAGCAGCAGCACCTGAGGATCGCGCACGATCCACTTGGCCAGCACCACCTTTTGCTGGTTGCCGCCAGACAGCGCCTCCACCGTGGTTTCCAGGCTGGGGGTCTTCACCCGCATGCTGTCACAGGCCTGCGACACCGCCTCGCGTTCCAGCCCTGCATGCAGCCGCCCGCCGAATATGAAGTTCTTCAGCGTTGCCAGCGACACATTCTCCATGATGGAGCGTATGCCCACCAGCCCATAGCGCCTGCGGTCCTCGCTGAGCATGACAAGGCCCGAGGCAATGCTGTCGGTCACCTTGTGGCGCGACAGCGCCTGACCCGCCACCCTGATGCCGCCCTGGCTGGAATCCAGGCCATAGAGCGCGCGCATCACCTCGGTGCGTCCGGCGCCCATCAGCCCCGCAAAGCCCACCACCTCGCCCGCCTTGACATGGAAGGACACATCCTCAAAGCCACCGCCGCTGAGCCCCTCTACCCGCAGCATCTCTTCACCCACGGGCCTTGGCTCATAGGGATACTTGTTGTCCATCCGGCGACCCACCATCATGGCGATCACATCGTCGATGTCCAGCTCAGCGGCCGGCTTGGTGCCCACCACAGCGCCGTCGCGCAGCACCGTGATCTCATCGGCGATCTCAAAGATCTCGTCGAGCTTATGCGATATGTAGATGATGCTGGCGCCGCGCGCCTTCATCTGGGCGATCTTCTCAAACAGCGCCCGCACTTCCTTCTGCGTGATGGCAGAGGTGGGCTCGTCCATGATGATGATGTCGGAGTTGTAGGACACCGCCTTGATGATCTCCAGCATCTGTATGTCTGAGACCGACAGGTCCTTCATCTTGTCATCGGGGCCATAATGGAGGCCTTCCTGCTCCAGTAGCGCCCTGGCCTGGCGCCGCATGGCCTCGCGGTCGACAGCGCCCAGGCGCGTACGGGGCCATCTGCCCAGGAATATGTTTTCTGCTACGCTTAGCTCAGGCACAAAGTTCAGCTCCTGGAATATCATGCTGATGCCCAGGCTGCGCGCGTGGATGGGGTTGCTGATCTGCACCTGTCTGCCATCGATGAGTACCTGGCCCGCGTCCGGCGCGTGGATGCCGTTGATGATCTTCATCAAGGTGGACTTGCCCGCCCCGTTCTCGCCACAGAGCACATGCGTGCTGCCCGGCCTCACCCTGAAGCTGATATCATCCAGGGCCTTGACGCCGGGAAAGGACTTTGATACGCCGATGACCTCCAGCTTATACTCGCTGGCATTGCCTGCTGTGGATCGCAATCGATCGCCTCCTCATGGCAAAGATGAATCTTTTAACAAGCTGTTTTACAATAGACTTTTAAATTACTTGCATCATAAGGGGGATGAGCAGGCTTGTCAAGGGGTGCTGGGAAAATATTCTTCCTGTGGTATCAGTCAGCGCAAGAAGCGTCTGCCAGGCGGATGATGGCCGCCTGGCAGACGCGGTTGATGTGAATGAGCACTTTGCTGCTGCTGGATAATATTATCGCGTTGGTGGGCTTAGAATCCCAAGCCCACCTTGTTTAGGAACCCCTTCAGCCCCTTCTCGCCCGCCTCGTCCTGCTTGAATACACCGGTGTCCACTAGCACCTGATAGCAGATCTGGCCCACTTGATCGCGCAGGAAGCTGTCGGCCTGGGCTTCGTCGCCGCCGGGCCACTTCACCTTCAAGTCCTCCAGCCAGGCCAGGTGGGGGGAGTCGGCTGGCAGCAGGGCGCCTGTCGTCAGCGCCTGCTGCAGCTGCTGCAGCTCGTTTTTCAGCCGGCCGGGCAGTATGAACAGGCCCATCGCTTCGATCAGGCCGATGTTTTCCTTTTTGATGTGATGCTTGTCCGCGTGCGGGTGGAAGAGGCCCAGCGGGTGCTGATCGCTGGTACGGTTGTTGCGCAGCAGCAGGTAGGCGGTGTAGCAGTCCTTATCTTTCCTCAGCACCGGGGTGATGGCGTTGTGCGCCTCTGTCGTGCGGGCGATGATGTCCAGTGCCTCATCGCTGTGCCCGCGCCAGCCATCCAGCACCCTCACCATCATGTCGATCAGCTTGCGCCGGTCGCGGCTCTCAAACTTAAGGCAGGTCATCGGCCAGTTGAGCGCCCAGCCCATCAGCGCGCTGTCTTTACAGTCGATCTCAAACCAGCTGCTCGCGCTGTCCATGGGAAACTGGTGCCTGCCACCCTGGAAATGGTCATGCGTCAGGATCGAGCCGCCCACGATCGGCAAATCGGCGTTGGAGCCCACAAAGTAATGCGGGAAGGCGTCCACAAAGTCCGCCATCTTTTCAAAGCTCTGCCGGGTCATCTGCATGGGCAGGTGCTGGCCGTTTAAAATAATGCAGTGCTCATCGTAGTAGGCGTAGGGCGAGTACTGGAAATACCAGCTCTCCCCGCCCAGGCTCAGCGGCAGGATGCGGTGGTTCTGCCTGGCGGGGTAGCCCGGCCGGCCCGCATAGCCGGGGTTCTCCCGGCAGAGCATGCACTTGGGGTAGCCCAGCGCCTGCTGCCGCCTGGCCGCCGCGATGTCGCGCGGGTCCTTCTCGGGCTTGGACAGGTTGATGGTGATCTGCATCTCTCCCGCCGGCGTCTGCGCCGGGTAGACCACATTTTGCGCGATCTGCTCGGTGCGGATATAGTCGTTGTCCCTACACAGCTTATAAAACCAGTGCGTGGCCGCCTCACTGCCCGCGGCCTCCCTCAGCGCCGCGAACTGCATCCTGACCGCCCGCGGGCTGGGCGTCACCGCGCCAAAGAGCCGCGCGCTGAAGCGCTCCCTGGCCTCCAGGCTGTCCTGGCACAGCTGCTTGCTCACCGCCAGGTCCACCAGCATGTCGCTAAGCCGCAGCATCGGCAGCAGGCTGGCCGCGCCCTCGGGCGCTGCCACCTGCAATATGTCCAGCACCAGGTTGACCGTATAATCATAGTCTTCCTGCTGCGCCAGCCCCTGCTGCACCGCCGCCTGGCAGAACATCGTCACCAGCTGGCCCTCAGTCCAGGCCTCATGATTCATCATCGTTTTATCCCCCTGTTTCACTTAGCGTAAATTATAACAGATGCCCGGCCCTTTGTGTACGCCCGGCATGAAGTATGCTATAATAGGCAGCAAAATGGAGGGCTATTGCTATGATTGTACATGTCTTTGACAAGCCCAGGCAGGCCAGCCTGGCCGCGGCCCAGCTCTTTGCCGCGCAGATATTGGAGAAGCCTGATTCCGTCCTGGGCCTGGCCACTGGCTCCACCCCGGTGGACACCTACAAGCAGCTCATCGCTTGGCATCGGGATGGCCTGCTGGATTTTTCCCAGTGCGTCAGCTTTAACCTGGATGAGTATGTGGGCCTGGACGCCAGCCACCCGGCCAGCTACCATGTCTTCATGCGCGAGCAGCTCTTTGACCACATCAACATGAAGCAGACCCACGTGCCCGACGGCGTACCCAAGAGCCTGAAGGCCGAGTGCCGCCGCTATGACAAGGCCATCGCTGCCGCCGGCGGCATCGACATACAGCTGCTGGGCCTGGGCACCAACGCCCACATCGGCTTCAACGAGCCCGACAGCGCCTATGTCATCGGCACCCATGTGGTAGACCTGACCGACAGCACCATCGAGTCCAACAAGCGCTTCTTCAAGAAGGCCGCCGATGTGCCGCGCCAGGCCATTTCCCTGGGCGCAGGCGGCATCATGAAGGCGCGCAAGATCGTGCTGGTCGCCTATGGCAAGTCCAAGGCCCAGGCCGTCAAGGCCATGGTGCAGGGCGAGGCCGATCCGCAGGTGCAGGCCGCAATTTTGCGGATGCATCCCAATTGCGTGATCCTGCTGGACAAGGAAGCGGCCAGTTTGATCTGAGATTTGTCCGGGCTTTGTGGATAGATCTGTGGACGAATCGGGGGGCTGAGGCCGGAGGGCTTGTGCAGGCCTGAAGGGGGATATGCACAGCCTGTGGGTTGCGCTTTGTGGAAATGTGAGTTGTTGTGGGTTTTTTGGGCAAGGCGGGGGAGTCGTGATGGGTGAGGGAACCAAGCTGCGCGCGGCTGCAGCGCGAAGAATCACTTCGCTCTCTTCTCGGCTTGCGTGGTCAAGTGAGGGGTAGGCGAACGGCCGCCCAACAATCCGCGCCTCACCTTCGCCATGTCGCGTGCTGCGCGCTATGCGCTTGCCCGCTCTGTGGCTCAGGTGACCCTCAGTTCAGCATGGTCGCTTTCTGCGCTCGCAGGCGCTCGCTTGAAAGCTCGCTGCTTCACTGGGCTGCCGCCCGCCTTCATCCGCCTACTGGCGGCGGCGGGCTCTGCCCCCCTGACAAGGGCTTTCATCCCTTGACCCATCTCTGGTTTTCCCCAGATTGTTCCCACTTTGTCCACAGATTTTGGCAGCCTGCTTGAATAAGTTTTGAAGTCCCCGCTTGAGATTAAGCCACTTATCCCCAGCATCCACAGCCCCTACGACTACTACTACTTATTATTCCCACCGCCGCAAGGTGGAACAAAGGAAGTGATCGCATGCGTTTCTCTGTCTCATCAACCGATATCAACTACGGCCTCTCCCTGGTCACCCGTGCCCTCCTCCCCCGCTCCGCCAAGCTGGCCTTTGACGGCGTCCTGCTCGAGACCCTGGAGGAAGGCCTTCAGCTCACCTGCACCAACGGTGAGATGACCATCCGCACCATCATCCCCGCCCTCATCAGTGAGGACGGCTTGGCCCTCCTGCCCGCCAAGCTGCTCTTTGAGCTGCTGCGCAAGCTCGACGGCCAGATCGATATTTCCGTCGAAGGCACCACCCGTGCCACCATCGCCGCCCAGGGCAGCAAGACCAACATGGTCTGCATGGAGGCCGCCGACTTTCCGGAGATCCAGGATGTCCAGGGCGGCACCATCACCACCCTGCCCCAGGACAAGCTGCGCGACGCCGTCGGCCGCATCATCTTCGCCGTCTCCGCCGACGAGACCCGCCGCATCCTCACCGGTTGTCTGATGGAGACCTACGCCGAGGAGCTGCGCTTCGTCTGCCTGGACGGCTTCCGCCTGGCCATGCAGCGCGTCTATGTCGCCCATGACCTGCCCCAGGGCAAGGAGATGGTCTCCGCCGTCCTGCCTGGCACCATCATCGGCGAGATCGGCCGCATGATGGCCGACTCCGAGGAGCCCGTCACCCTGCACTGCACCGCCACCCACATGATGGCCTCCTTTGGCCGCACCAAGGTCTACTGCCCCCTGATCCCCGGCGAATACATCAACTATCGCCAGATCCTCCCCACCACCTGGACCACCGCCATCCGCGTTGACAAGCAGCATCTCTCCGGCGCCATCGAGCGCGCCGCCCTTATGGCCCGCGAAGGCAACAACAACCTGCTGCGCCTGAAGGTGGACGAGGACAGCCTGACCATACAATCCAGCGCTGAGCGCGGCGCCGTCGTCGAAAAGCTCAGCATCGACTTTGAGGGCAGCCCGCTGGAGATCGCCTTCAACGCGCGCTACCTGATGGATGTCATCAAGAACATCGATACCCCCGACATGTCCATGCGCTTCAATACCAATGTCAGCCCCTGCGTCATCTGCCCCGTCAGCGGCAATCAGTACACTTATCTGGTGCTGCCGGTACGCGTGAGCGCGGACTAATGCCGCCATCAAGAAACTGCGGTTTCTTGATGGTTTAGGCCCTCGGCCCTCCGCCTGTCGCTACGCTCCCGGGCGGCGGAGGGCATGGTAACC
>CAKTTM010000012.1 GCA_934615145.1 uncultured Clostridia bacterium
TCCGCCAGTCTAAAACTCTGTCAGAATTAACTGTCGTTTGTTCGCTTCTCTCTCTGTATCGTTTTCAAGGTTCTCGCCCCCTCCTCAAAGGGTGCCTGAATAGGATAGCAAAATCCGGAGGGGCTGTCAAGGGGTTTTTCTGGATAATTTTGGGTTTTTTGAGGATTCGATTGTATACAATCCACGAAGGGCAAAAAGCCCCGCGCACAAGGCGCGGGGCCGGGGAAACAGCCGGTATTACTTGTAGCTCACCGAGCTGATGTCGTTGGTGATAATAATGAAGGTCTTGCCGCGCTGCAGCGCAATCTCCTCACCCTGCTCGTCCACAAAGACGGTGCGGCTGTCTGCGCTGTCGCGCGTCCAGGCGCCGGCGATGTAGCGCCCGCCGAGGAAGATGTCGGCAGCGCCGCTGCCAACCGCCTCGCGGGTGGTCACATAGCCGCCCTCCACGCTGCCGATGCGGGTGCGCTGCACGATCACATTGGCAAAGGGGATGGCCTGGCCAGGATTGTCTTTGTCCACATACAGGCCGCTTGAGTTGCTGCGGGCATAGGTGCCCGTGGCCTCATCGTAGCTGAAGGTAGCGGCGCTGGCCGGGTTGGAGCTGGACTTGGCGCTGTTGCCAAAGTGCTTGATCTCGATAAAGCTGGCAGGCACGCCCGCGGTCTGCGGCGCATCGCTGAACAGGAAGCCGCGCGGCTCAAAGCTAAGGCCCTTGCCCGTCACGATATCACCAATCTCCTTGACATGCACGGACAGGTTGTGCGGCGACTGGTAGCCCTTGACACGATGAGAGAAGGTATTGTTGGACAGCGTGTCAAAGAGCAGGTCGGTGCGGCGCATGCCCAGCTCGCGCATATACTGCGGCACATTGGCGGCCGCCTTGACCCCGGTGCCCGGCGAGCCCGCGTAGGCAAAGGCCGCGCCCCAGCCGGCCGCCACATCCACAAAGGGGGTGCGGGCCGAGCGCACGCCGCCGGCCTGCTCGGGCAGCTGATCGGCAAAGAGGGCCAGCAGCTTGGAGGCGCCGCCGCCCATGTTGGGCACCTGATAGATCACGTCGGCCTGGCCCACGCCCCAGTGGGGGTGCGCGCTGGGCGCGTTATCGATGATCACCAGCACCGGCACATAGGGCCCCGCAAAGGGCAGGCCAGTGGTGGTGCTGACACCCTCTACCACGGCATTGTCTGGATAGCTGGCCTTCAGCGCTACCTGCTCGCGCTTGAGCTGGCCGGGGATGAGGCTGAGCTGGCCCTCGGCCAGCACCGGCACAAGGCTGATCATCAGCAGGGCGGCAAGGCCCAGGCTCAGCAGTCTCTTCATCATCTATGATTCCTCCTTACTTGGCATCGGGGCGCAAATCGGCGCCCCTTTGGCATTGAGTATAGAATAGGGCAGAGCATAAGGCAAGAAAAAGCGGCCGGCCCATCATGTATTTTACAATTTTGTAACATTTTCCGAAAGCGCCCTCGTTGTGCCCTGCCCTCCTTTTATGGTAGGATAGGGCATCTACTGAAGAGGTGAATCATGTACGCTATCGGTATCGACATAGGCGGAACGACCATTAAGCTTGGCTGTGTGAAGGACGGATTTGAGATCGTCTATCGCGACAAGCGCCGCTCGCCGCGCGACCCTGAGCAGATGGCGCAGACCATCCACTCCATGGCACAGATCGCGCTCAAGCGCTTTCCGGGCGCCAAGATCGGCATCTCCTGCGCGGGCTCCTTGGACGGGCAGGGCTTTGTGACCGCCAATCAGCTGGGCTGGGTGGCGGTGCCGCTGGGCGCCCTGGTCTATGACCTGTTCAAGCAGGCCATCCCCATGGAGAACGACGCCATGTGCGCCCTGGCGGCCGAGCATCTGTTTGGCTCGCTCAAGGGCCACAGCACAGGCATATTGATTACCCTTGGCACCGGCATCGGCGGCGGGCTGATCATCGGCGGCCTGCCTGCGCGCGGGCACATGGGCCTGCATGGCGAGATCGGCCACATGGTCACCCACGCGGATGGCCGTCAGTGCAGCTGCGGCCAGCTGGGCTGCTGGGAGATGTACGCCGCCGCCAGCGTGCTGCGCGGCATGGCAGGGGGCCTGAGCGTGCGCGAGGTCATCGCCCAGGTGCGGGCGGGCGAGCTGCAGGATGTCTGGCGGGCCTACATCCACGAGGTGGTCATCGGCCTGGCCAGCCTGATGATGATATTCGCCCCCAGCGTGATCGCCATCGGCGGCGGCCTCTCCAACGCCGGCGACATCGTTATCAACACCATCCGCGAGCAGGTGCAGCAGACCAGCGCCTTTAACACCTTCAACCCCTTCACGCAGATCGTCTCCGCCCACTTCCAGAACGACGCGGGCATACTGGGGGCGGCCGCGCTGGCCAGCAGCGTATAGGCTGCCAGGCGATTTTACCTGCATTTCACAAACAAAGCATATTAATGTGATATCATTGTCAAGTGAATACGCCCCTTGCGGGGCGCTGTAAGGAGTGTTCTGATGAAGAAGCGCTTGATGATGTTATGCCTGTGTCTGGTGATGGTGATGGCCAGCGGGATGGCCCTGGGGGAGGCCAATATTGTCCTGGAGGAGGAGGCCTTTGAGACCTTTGCCTACAGCGGCACTGCCTATGCCTACTTTTCCGCCCGGGTGGTCAACCAGGGCGATGTGACGGCCCGGCTGAGGGATGCCACCATCGAGGCCCTGGACAAGGACGGCAATGTGCTGAGCTCAAGGCCCTCGAGCCGCATGGAGCCCCGCGACCTCAAGCCGGGAGAAACCGGCTATATCACGACGGAGCTGACCATCTATGATGTGCCCAAGGAAGGCCCCAACCCCATTGAGAGCATACGCTACGAGCTGAAATCGGCTGAGAGCGGCTACCCCAGCGTCTATGCCAGCCTGCCGGCAGAGGGCGCCTTCAACCCGCCGATGCAGGACAGGGGCAACGATGTCTTTGCTGTGGGCACGGTGCATAACGACGGCGAGGAGACAGTCTACGCGCCCACGATGGTCCTCATCCTGAGGGATCAGGCGGGCCAGCTGCTGCTGATGATGGATTACATGCTCTATGACATCGGGGTGCCCCCGGGCCAGAAGGTATCCGCCAGGCTGCGGCTGCCCGAGCCTTTGATCGCCAAGTGGCTGCGCGCAGGCAAGTTTGTCACCACCGTGGAGGCCGTCGCCCACTATCACATGGACTACTGAGCCTCAGCGGTGGCGGTAGAACCTGACCAGGCTGTACTGCGCCATGTCCGGCACCATGATGGCGGTGCCGTCCAGGCGGAAAAAGTGGCACAGCGCCTGCTGCGGCCGCTCGCTGAAGGGGGCAGCCTCTACCGGGACGCCCCAGATGGCCACGCTGACGCCGCCATCGGTGGTGTCCACCGTGCGGTAGCCCTGGTCGCCGATGTAGCGGGTGTACCATGCGCCCTGGTAATGGTTGATGCCTGACTGCAGGAAGAGCGGATAATCGATATAGGGCGCCAGCGCCCTGGGCAGCGTGGCGGCCTCATAGCCATAGTCACGCAATGTGCCCATGTAGATCATCACATGGTTGTAGCCGTGCTTGAGCACGATATAGTCCCCGATCTCAAGCGACAGGTGCAGCTGGTCGTAGGGGATGCCGGCCAGGTCCAGAAAATGCTCACGATGCCGCCAGCCGCTGCCGGTCAGCTCACTTAAGACAGGCGGCTTGGGCTGCCCGGCCTGGCGGGCCATCCACTTGGCCAGGCCGTAGCAATCCAGCCCGCCGATGTAATTGCGCCCCGTCTTGAAAAAGCCGCTGTCCTGCCAGGCCTCAAAGACCTGCAGGAAGCGGCTTTCGTATCGCCCGCCAAAGAAATAGGGCAGGCCCAGCTCATAGCGGGCTTCGATCTGCGCGCCGGTGACCTGGTTGTAGCGCTCGATGAAGATATTGCCTTGCTCCAGCAGCGTCAGCCCGGCATCCAGCAGCGGATGGCGGATCGTGGCCTGGCCAGGCAGGCTGGCCGTCAGCAGCAGGCAGAGCGCAAGGAGGCTTAAGATCTGCTTGTGTCTTGTCGTTCTTGTCATCGGTGCCTATTAGGTAGTTTAGTAATTGCGGCGCTGGCCGGGGCTAAGCCGTATCAGCAGATTGCCCAGCCCCAGGGCGGACAGCCCGGGCAGCAGGCTGAGCAGCAGGGCCACAAAGCCCGCCAGCAGGTAGAGGATGAGGCTCAGCGCAGGCGCCACATCGGGCGCCTGGCCCACCACAAAGTCCTCCGCCGCGGGCGCTGCAGGGAAGAGCAGGGCGTTGAGCTGGGGCGAGAGTGTGGGATAGTGCCGCCAGGCCAGATAGACCAGCAGCAGCGGCAGCAGCAGGCACAGCAGCAGGCCCACCTGCCGCAGCCATCGCGCGGCGGCAGGCGCCTTGATCAGCGCGCGCACAGGCAGCGCCTCACGCGCAGGCCTTGCGGCGGGTGCCGGGGCAGGCTCTGGCGGCAGGGGCTGGGGCTCTGCCGCGCCAGACGGCGTAGCCACCACGCTGCCCGCGCCAAAGCGGCGGCTGCGCGGTGAGGCGCACTGTATGCAGCGGGTGTCCCCGTCCTGGTTGCGGGCCTGGCAGCGATTACAGATCCACATGCTCAGATGCCAAAGGACACATTGATGTCCATCGCCGAGCGCACCATGGGTCCATCGATCAGCACGCCCTTGTTGACGCCGGCGACATCGCTCAGCTTGTTATGGATGATCTTGCGGCCGTCGACAGCCACGGTGACGCCGTAGATGTCATCGCGTATCAGCTGGGCCGCGTGGACGCCAAACTCGGTGGACAACACGCGGTCATAGGCGCAGGGCGTGCCGCCGCGCTGGATATGGCCAGGCACCACGGTGCGTGTCTCCACGCCGCACATCTGCTCGATCTGCGTGGCGATGCGGTGGGAGATGCTGTTGTACACGCTGTCGGTGCGGGCCTGCTCGCGGTCCTTGCGCTTCATGTTCTTTTCATCCTGGCTCATGGCGCCTTCGGCGACCGCCACGATGGAGAAGGACTTGCGCAGGTTGGCGCGGGTCTCCACCACCTCGGCCACCTTGTTGATGTCGTAGGGGATCTCCGGCAGCAGGATGACATCGGCGCCGCCGGCGACGCCGGCATAGAGCGTCAGCCAGCCGGCCTTGTTGCCCATCAGCTCGATGACCATGCAGCGGCCGTGGCTGGCTGCGGTGGTGTGGATGCGGTCGATGACATCGGTGGCGATCTCCACCGCGGTGTGAAAGCCAAAGGTGTAGTCGGTGCCGTAGATGTCGTTGTCGATGGTCTTGGGCAGGCCGATGACATTGAGCCCCTCTTCGGAGAGCATGTTGGCCGTCTTGTGCGTGCCGTTGCCGCCCAGGGTCACCAGGCAGTCCAGCCGCATGGCGCGATAGTTCTTCTTCATTTCGGCCACGCGGTCGGTGCCGTCGGCGTTGCCGCGCATCTGGCTAAAGGGCGTGCGGCTGGTGCCCAGGATGGTGCCGCCACGGGTTAAGATATTGGAGAACTGGCTCTCCTCCATCGGGTGGTAGTCGCCCTCGATCAGGCCGCGAAAGCCATCGCGTATGCCGATGATCTCCGCGTCAAAGAGGTGGTAGCTGGCCCGGACCACGCCGCGGATGGCGGCGTTGAGGCCAGGGCAGTCGCCGCCGGCGGTGAGAATGCCGATGCGCTTTTTCATGTGTACTCCTTACTTGATGCCAAACACGCCCAGTATATTGCGCGTGATGGAGCGGCCCACGGTGTAGCCGGCGCCGGAGGCGGTGGAGCGGGTGAAGTTCTGCAGCATCCTCTCCAGCGTGCTGGGCTGCTGCTTCTCCGCCTTGGGCGCGGGCGCGGCCTTGGGTTGCTTGCGGGCTTCCACGGTCTGGGGCTCGTACTGGCCGGTCTTGGGGTTAAAGACCAGCACAGGCGGCGGGGCGTCCGGCACAGCGGGTGCCTGCGGCGCCTGATAGGGCTGCGCCTGCTGTATCTGCTGCTGCGGTTGGGGCGCATAGACGGTCTGGCTGGGCTGGGGCGCGGGGGCGGCCGGTGTCTCCACCACGCGGTCGACATAGGCGCCGGTGGCCGGGTCATAGACCTTGAAGGTCATGGTGACGGGTATGGTGGGCGGCGCCTCGGACGCTGCCTGCGCGGGCTCGTAGGCCTCCACCTCCTGGGGGATTTGGGCCACCACGCTGGTCTGCTGCACGCCGTGGGAGGCGAACTTGTAGCTGAGCATCTCATAGGCGCTCTCGCGGTCAAACATATCGTCATACTTGCCCTTGAGGTCGCTTTGCTCGATCAGGCTGTTGCGCAGGCCGTCAGAGATGGCGCCAATGGCCGACTGCGGGGGCAGTATGGTGGCCCGCTGGGTGATGGAGGGGCTGCCGTCGTCCTGCAGGAAGCTCAGCAGCGCCTCGCCCGTGCCCAGCGCCGTGATGGCCTGCTGGGTATCAAAGGCAGGGTTGACGCGGAAGGTCTGCGCCACCGCCTGGATGACCTTCTGCTCCTGCGGGGTGAAGGCGCGCAGCGCGTGCTGTACCCTGGCGGAGAGCTGGCTCAAGACCGAGCTTGGCACGTCGGTGGGATTCTGCGTGATGAAGAAGACGCCCACGCCCTTGGAGCGGATGAGACGAATCGTCAGCTGGATCTTGTCAAGCAACTCCTTGGGGCAGTCTTCAAACAGCAGGTGCGCCTCGTCAAAGAAGAAGACGATGCGGGGCAGCTCCTTGTCACCCTGCTCGGGCAGCAGCTCGTAGAGTTCGCCCAGCATCCACAGCATGAAGACGGAGTAGAGGGCGGGCTTCAAAAACAGCTTGTCGGCGGCCAGTATGTTGACCATGCCCTGGCCGGCCTCGTCGCGGACAAACCAGTCGTTGATGGACAGCGCGGGCTCGCCAAAGAACTCGTTGCCGCCCTGATCCTCCAGCACCGCGATGGCGCGCTGGATGGCGCCGATGGAGGTCTTGGAGATATTGCCGTAGCGCAGGGTATAGTCCTGCGCGTTCTCGCCCACAAAGGCCAGCATGGCGCGCAGGTCTTTGAGGTCGATCAGCAACATGCCCTGCTCGTCGGCGATGCGGAAGACCAGGTGCAGCACGCCCGACTGCGTGTCGTTAAGCTGCAGCATGCGGCTCAAGAGCAGCGGGCCCATCTCTGACACCGTGGCGCGCACCGGATGGCCGGACTGCCCAAAGACATCCCAGAAAGTGACCGGGCAGGCGCGGTTGGTATACTGGCTGACGCCCGTCTGCTCCAGGCGCGCGTTGATGCGCTCACTGCGCTCGCCGGGCTTGGCCAGGCCGGCCAGATCGCCCTTGACATCGGCCATGAACACCGGCACGCCCAGCTGGCTAAAGCCCTCGGCCAGCAGCTGCAGCGTCACCGTCTTGCCGGTGCCGGTGGCGCCGGAGATAAGCCCATGGCGGTTGGCCATCTGGGGCAGCAGGCACACCGCCCCCTCCTGTGAAGTTCCTACCCATATCTTGTTGTCCAGCAGCATCCTGATATCCTCCTGTCGGTATGATGATGCATTAAATGATGCTATGTCCGGGGGCGCAGCGACACGACCGCCCGCGCGCTCATGCCCTCGCCCCTGCCCTCAAAGCCCAGGCCCTCTGTGGTGGTGGCCTTGACGGATACCCGCGCCGCGGGGATGCCCATGGCATCGGCCAGCGACTGGCGCATCCGGGCCACATAGGGGGCCAGTTTGGGCGCCTGCGCAGCAATGCTGATATCCGCATTATAGGGCATAAAGCCCTGGCTGACCAGCTTTTCAAGGGTTTTGTCCAGCAGCGCCAGCGAGGAGATGCCCTTGTAGGCAGGCTCACTGTCCGGGAACTGGCTGCCGATGTCACTGAGACCCGCCGCGCCCAGCAGCGCGTCGATCAGCGCGTGGGTGGCCACATCGGCGTCGCTGTGGCCCAGCAGACCCCTGTCGTGCGGGATCTCCACCCCGCAGAGGATAAGCTTGCGGCCCTCTACCAGGCGGTGCACATCATAGCCCAGCCCCACGCGGGGCAGGCTGTGGCCCTGCAGCATCTCCTGCGCGCGCTCCAGATCGCCCGGCAGGGTGAGCTTGATATTCTCCCGCTCCCCCATGACCAGGTGCACCGGCAGGCCGATCTGCTCCACCAGCGAGGCATCATCGGTGGCCGGGCCCACGCCCTCGGCATAGGCAGCCTCGATGATCTCGCGGCGAAAGCCCTGGGGCGTCTGCACGCTGCGCAGCATCTCGCGGTTGATGGTCTCCACGCACAGCCCCGCCTGATCCACCCGCTTGACCGTATCGGTCAAGGGCAGCGCCGGCACGCCGGAGCCCAGTAGCCTGGCGCTGTCGATCACCCGGCGGATGAGCGCTGCGCTGACCAGCGGCCTGGCCCCATCGTGCACCAGCACCAGGTCGCAATCCTCAGGCAAGGCGGCCAGCGCCGCCTCCACGCTGTCGCGGCGCTCGCGGCCGCCCACGACATAGCGCTCGGCCTGCTGGCCATCATGGGCCAGGGCCTGCTCAAAGGCCGGTATGTCCTGCTCGCGCGCGGCGATGATGATGCCGCCCACAAAGGGGCGCAGCTGGCTGACGCTGTGGCTGATGACGGCGCGGCCGGCCAGCATCTGCAGGGTCTTGACCTTTTCGCCCCCCATGCGGGTGCCGGCGCCCGCCGCCGCGATGATGGCCCATGTGCTCATGTCCTGTCCTCCCCGGCCAGGCGGTCGATGATGAAGTCGTAGATGTCCTGGGCATGATCGCTCCAGCGATCGCGGAAGCGCGCGGCCAGCTCGGCCGTGGGCAGGCTCAGGTCGATGCTGATCAGGGGCATGTTCTGCTCCACCACCTGCATCTGGACATGATATTCATTGTGGTTTTCGTGGGTGATGCGGGCGCTGCGCTCGCGGGCCAGATGGATGCGCCGCCTGAACTCCGGCCCCTGGGCATCGATGGCGTCCATGGCGCTTTGCGGCGCGCGGCCTTCAAACAGCTTCAGGGTCTCCAGCCCGGACTGCGTGATCTCGTACAGGTCGTCAGCCGTCTGCGGCGTGCGCGCCACCTGGCCCGCGTCGCGCAGCTCGTAGAGCGCGGTCTGCAGGTCAAAATAGTTCATGATGTCTGTCTGCATCATGAAGCTGATCAGCTGCAGGTTGCCGCAGGGGCCCAGCACCTTGAGCGCGTAGAGGCAAAGCAGCTTGCGGGGCACATCGCCCAGGCGGTGCTGCGGTATCTCGGTCAGTCCGGTCACCTCCCTTACACTGAGTGTTTTTAGGTTCTTATGTAATCTACCCTTTCTGCGCCGCGGCCCAGAAATCCTGCAAGAGGGGCGGCATCTGCAGGGCAGAACTGAGCAGTCTGGGCTGCCAGTGGGCGGGCATCAGCGCGCGGTAGGCCCCCTGGCCAAAGCGCTCGTCGATCAGCAGCAGCACGCCTTGATCGGACTCTGAGCGTATCAGGCGGCCGGCCGCCTGCAGCACCTTGTGCATGCCCGGCCAGCGATAGGCGATGTCAAAGCCTGGCTGGCCCTGTGCCATGGCCCGCTGGCGGATGGCCTCGCGCTCGGGGCCGACCTGGGGCAGGCCCACGCCCACCACCGCCACGCCGATCAGCTGCAGGCCGGGCAGGTCGATGCCCTCGGCAAAGATGCCGCCCATCACCGCCAGCGCCAGCAGCGGCTGATCGTCGGCGCTAAAGCGGGCCAGGTAGTCTGCCCGCGCGCTGTCATCCATGCCGCTTTGCTGTATGTGCAGCGGCAGGTCGCCGAGTCTCTCGGCCACTTGCTGCATGTATTGATAGGAGGGGAAGAAGGCGATGTACTTGCCCGGCCGCGCGGCGCACAGCGCCCTGAGGGCCTGGGCGATGGGCTCGTGGCTGCGTTCCCTGGCGCGCCAGCGCGTGTCCAGTGGCAGGATGAGGCTGAGCATGTGCTCCGCCGGGAAGGGCGAGGGCAGTTCAAAGCAGGCGTCCTCATCTTCCCCACCCAGCAGATCGCGCATCTGATCCAGCGGCGCCAGCGTGGCCGAGTAGCAGACCAGGCCGCACAGCCGCCGGGTGGTCTGCTGCAGATGGGGCGTGATATGCAGGCACAGCAGCCTGAGCCCACTCTCCCGGCCCTGTGGCGTCCGGATCAGCAGATAGTCCTCCGGCGCCGCCGCCCAGCGCCTGAGCGCGTCCATCATGCCCAGGATGTCACGGATGAAGCCGGGCCTCAGACCAAAGCCGGGCTGCGCCATCAGCGCCTCGATCAGGTTTTCCAGCGCGGGCAGCAGGCTGTCGGGCGGCCCATTGTTCCCGCCTTCCATCGCGCGCATCAGCTGTAGCAGCTCGGTCGCCCGCCGGTAGACGCGGCCCTTGCGGCCCAGCGCCTTGCCGGCCTCCCGGCGCAGCAGCGCGATCTCCTGCCCGCTCAGATCGCCTGAGAGCATGTCGCGCACGCGCTCGACCAGGTTGTGCGCCTCGTCGATCAGCAGCGTCACCGACTGCGGGCGCTCGAAGATGCGCCTGATCTTGAGCCGGGGGTCCAGCGCGTAGTTATAGTCGCAGATAACCACATCGGCGATCTCGCACAGCGCCAGCGAGAACTCAAAGGGGCAGAGCTGGTGCTTCTCTGCTATGCGCAGCACGGTGGCCGTGTCCCAGCTGGCGGCGCGCATGGCCGCGCTGATGCCCTCGGGCTGGCGCTCATAGTGGCCCCTGGCGCGGGGGCAGTGCACCGGGTCGCAGCGCACCTCCTCCATGGGGCAGAGCCTGTCGCGCGCATTGAGGGTGAGCACCTTGGCCTTCAGCCCCTGCGCCCGCATGCGCGCGGCTTCCTTTTCCATCGCGGCTCTGGCGGTGGTGCGCGCCGTCAGGCAGTATATCTGCCCCGTCAGCCACAGGCCCAGGGCCTTCAAGGCCGGGTAGTGCACGGCGGCAGACTTGCCAGTGCCGGTGGGCATCACGGCAAAGAGCCGCTTCTTGCGGCTGATGGCGGTATAGACCTGGGCCGCCATCTCGCGTTGGCCGGCGCGGTAGGCGGAGTAGGGAAAGGGCAGGGCGGCGATGCTCTTATCCCGCCTGGCCCTGTGGCGCCTGAGCCTTATCTGCCAGGCCGCCCAGGCCTGCAGCAGTCGGTCAAAAGTGGCCTGCGCCTCTTCAAAGCTGACGCGCTCTTCATAGCTGGCCCGGACATGGCCGTCCCTGCCCACATAGCTCACCCGGATGTCAAAGCCGGGGGCCATTTCCTTGCAACCCTGTATGTAGGCATAGCAGACCGCCTGGGCCCTATGCTCCGGCCGGGGCTCGGGCGGCGGCTCCTCGCCGCAGAGCTTGATCTCCTCGATTAGCGGAATGGTGCCGCTGTCGTCAAAGAGGTCCATGCGGCCGGTCACCAGCACATCGATGCCCTGCGCCCGGCCCTGCCACTGCAGCGCCACCTCCCGCTGCAAGCCGCTCAGATCCTGCCGCGCCAGGTGGGCCACCCGCCCCTCCTCCATGGCCTGCGAGGCAAAGGGCAGTATGTCCGGCGGAAAGATGGAGAACTCGACCAGCCCGCGCACGGACAGCCGCAGCGATTGAGCCATCAGCCCTCGTCCTCGTAATAGACCCTCATCAGCGTCAGCCCTTGGGCGGGTGCTGTGGGGCCCAGGCAGAGGCGGTCGCCAGTCAGGATGGCCTGCCGGAAGGCGTCCTCGCCCAGCTTGTTAGAGCCAACGGCGATCAGCGTGCCCGCGATGATGCGCACCATGTTGTACAAGAAGGCGTCGCCCTCGATCAGCATGATGATCTGGTCGCCCTGTTTGTCCAGGCTCAGCGCCTTGATGGATCGCACGGTGGTCTTGGCCGTGCCGCCCGCCGCCTGGAAGGCCGCGAAATCATGCCGGCCGATCAGAGCCTGTGCCGCGCGGCGCATGACCTCCATATCCAGCGGCAGCGAGACATGGGCGCTGTGTTGGCGGTGCAGGGCGCTGGCGTGGCGGCGGTTGTGGATCACGTAGCGGTATATCTTGCCCCTGGCGTCAAAGCGGGCGTGAAAGGCATCGGCCACCTGGCGGGCAGCCGTCACCCGGATGTCAGCCGGCAGCATGGTGTTGACGGCAAAGGGCAGCTTTTCCGGCGGAATGCTGCCCTGCAAGTCAAAGTGGGCGCGCTGCCCCAGCGCGTGGACGCCAGCGTCCGTGCGGCTGGCGCCGATGATGCTGACGGGCACACGGCACAGCTTGCCCAGCGCCTTTTCCAGCTCATGCTGCACGCTGGGGCCGTTTAACTGCCGCTGAAAGCCGCAGTAGGCGCTGCCGTCGTATTCGATGGTGAGCAGTACGCGCTTAGACATAGCGCCGCATCAGCAGCACCACCGCGATCAAGACGGCCATCGACAGCACGGCCAGCCAGTCGTTGCGGCCGGTCTTTAGCACATGCAGCCGGGTGCGGCCCTCGCCGCCGTGGTAGCAGCGGCTCTCCATGGCCATGGCTAGGTCGCCCGCCCGGCGAAAGGCGCTGACAAACAGCGGCACCAGCAGGGGGATCATGGCCTTGGCGCGGGCCTTGAGGTTGCCGCTGGTGAAGTCGGCGCCGCGGGCGCTCTGCGCCTTCATGATCTTGTCGGCCTCCTCGGCCAGGGTCGGGATAAAGCGCAGCGCGATGGTCATCATCATGGCCATCTCATGGGCCGGAAAGCGGATGACCTTCAGCGGGCTGGCCAGGCGCTCCAGGCCGTCTGTCAGGGTGACGGGGGCTGTGGTCAAGGTCATGATGCTGCTGCCCATCACCAGAAAGATAAGCCTCAGCGAAAAGTGTACGGCGTTGAGCAGGCCCTCCTGCGTCACGCGGATGAAGCCCCACTTGATCAGCTCCGTGTCCCCCGTGCCAAAGAAGAGGTTGAGTACAAAGGTGAAGATCAGCAGGATGCGCAGCGGCTTGATGGATTTGACCATCATGCGGCCGGGCAGCTTGGCCAGGCGGGTGACAAATATCAAGTAGGCCACGATGGGCAGGTAGCCCAGCGGCGAGCCCACCAGGAAGACCGCCACGATGAAGGCCACCGTCAAGATGATCTTGACCCTGGGGTCCAGCCGGTGCACGGGGCTGTCTACTGGATAGTATTGCCCTAAGGTGATGTCACCGAGCATCGGGCGCACCCCCCTTCAGGTAGGCGGCCAGATCGCCCGCGATCTCCTCGAGCAGGAAGCTCTCGGGCAGCATCATGCCGTCAGCCGCCAGCAGGTAGCGCAGCTTGCTGGCCTGGGGCACATCCAGGCCCATGGCGCTGAGGCGCTCCACCTGGCTGAATATCTCGCGCGGGCTGCCCTGCATGGCCAGCTTGCCCTTTTCCAGCACCGCGATGCGGGTGGCCAGCCTGGCCACATCGTCCATGGAGTGGGAGATCATGATGACCGTGGTGCCCTCTTTGTGCAGGCGGGCCACGTCGCTGAGCAGATAGTCCCGCGCGCGGGGGTCCAGGCCCGCCGTCGGCTCGTCCAGCACCAGGATGCGCGGCTTCATGGCCAGCACGCCCGCCAGCGCCACGCGGCGCATCTGCCCGCCGGACAGCTCAAAGGGCGACTTTTCCGCTATCTCGTCAAAGGGCAGGCCGACCAGGTCCATGGCCTCGCGCACGCGCGCGTCCACCTCCTGGGCGGACAGGCCCATATTGCGCGGGCCAAAGCCGATGTCGCGCTGCACGGTCTCTTCAAACAGCTGCTGCTCGGGGTACTGAAAGACCAGCCCCACCTGAAAGCGCACCGCGCGCTTGTCGCTGTCCTTGGCGTTGATGTCCTTGCCGTCCAGCAGCACCCGGCCTTCCGTGGGCTGCAGCAGGGCATTAAGGTGCATGGCCAGCGTGGACTTGCCGCTGCCGGTGTGGCCGATCAGCGCCAGCAGCTCGCCGTCTGCGATCTCCAGGTTGATGTCATGGATGGCGGTGGCCTGGAAGGGGCTGCCGGCCTGATAGGTATGGCCCAGGCGCTCAAGCGTGATGGGCAAGGCGCAGCACCTCCCTTCGCATCTCCTCGGGCGTGAGCACATCGCCCGCGGCGTCAATGCCCTGCTCGCGCAGCAGATGGCTCAGGCGGGTCATGGGCGGCACATCCAGCCGGTAGTCCCGCACGCGCTGCGTCTGTGAGAAAACCTCGCGCGCGGTGCCATCCATCACCAGCTCGCCCTTGTACATCACCGCCACGCGGCCGCAGCGGGCGGCCTCCTCCATGAAGTGGGTGATCCAGACCACGGTGATGCCCCGCTCTTTGTTGAGCCTTGCCACCGTGTCAAAGACCTCCTGCCGGCCCGAGGGATCGAGCATGGCGGTGGCTTCATCCAGCACCAGGGCCTCAGGCTGCATGGCCAGCACGCCCGCAATGGCGACGCGCTGCTTTTGCCCGCCGGAGAGCAGGTGGGGTGCCCGATTCTCAAACTCGCTCATGTTAACGGCCTTCAGCGCCCGGTCGATGAGCTCGGGCATCTCTGCCGCGGGCACGCCGATGTTCTCCAGCCCAAAGGCCACATCCTCGCGCACCACGGTGGCCACGATCTGGTTGTCCGGGTTTTGAAAGACCATGCCGCAGCGCTTGCGTATCTCCCAGGTCAGCGCTGAATCCCTGGTGTCCATACCGCTGACCAGCACATGGCCCTCTGTCGGGGTATACAGGCCGTTTAAGAGCTTGGCGACCGTCGACTTGCCAGAGCCATTATGGCCCAGCAGCGCCACAAACTCGCCCTGCTGTATGTCCAGGCTGAAGTTTTTGACGGCCAGTTCGCCGCCCTCTTCGTAGGCGAAGTCCACTCCCTGCAGGCTCAGGTGCGCGTGGCTCAAGGCTGTGCCTCCCCTCTGTTGAAGGCGC
This sequence comes from uncultured Clostridia bacterium, assembly GCA_934615145.1. Taxonomy (GTDB): domain Bacteria; phylum Bacillota; class Clostridia; order Christensenellales; family Aristaeellaceae; genus UBA1038. Next base: position 14,771 of record CAKTTM010000012.1, read on the forward strand.
CTGACATGTCAAAGCGCCGGTAAAAATCCTCGCGGTAGTCGGCCAGATAGTCGCCCAGGATGGCTTCCCTCACCTCGCGCATGAGTTTTATCAGATAGCGCAGGTTGTGGATGGAGGCCAGGCGCAGGCCGGTGATCTCGTCGGTCTTGAACAGGTGCCGGATATAGGCCCTGCTGTGATGCTGGCAGGCATAGCAGTCGCAGTCCGGGTCGATGGGTGAAAAGTCCTCGGCGTACTTTGCGTTCTTGATGACCATGCGGCCAGAGCGCGTCAGCAGGGTGCCGTTGCGGGCCACGCGGGTGGCCAGCACGCAGTCAAAC
>CAKTTM010000013.1 GCA_934615145.1 uncultured Clostridia bacterium
TCTTCAAGCCCACCGGCGCCTTCCTCGACTTCTACATCGCAGCCCTCATCACCGGCTCCATCCTGGGCATGAACCGCAAGCTGCTGGTCAAGGCGGCGGCGCGCTACTTCCCGGCCATCTTTGGCTGCATCCTCTTCGCCTTTGCCTTTGCCGCGGCCATCGGCGCCATCACCGGCTATGGCGTGGTCAAGACCCTGCTGCTGATCGCCCTGCCCATCATCGGCGGCGGCATGGGCGCGGGCGCTGTGCCCCTGTCCAAGATATTCGAGTCCGGCGGCGCCATGACGGCGGCGGAGGCCATCTCCATCATGACGCCGGCGGTTGCCATCGGCAATGCGCTGTCCATCGTGCTGGCCGGCATCATCGTGAAAGTCATCCGCTCCAAGGCGATGAACGGTGAGGGACAGCTGATCGCCAAGGGGGTCGATCCTCGCGAGATGGAGATCTCCGACGAGATGCAGGCCGCCCGCGACAAGATCAACCTTGGCAGCATGGGCATTGGCCTGCTGGTCAGCTGCAGCTTCTTCATCTTTGGCCAGATCGTGGCCAAGGGCTGGAACGCGCTGGGCACCGGTGTGAGCATCCATGCCTACGCCTGGATGATCATCACGGTGGCGGTCTTCAAGATCTTCCAGCTGCTGCCCGAAAAGATCGAGATCGCCTGCTACCAGTGGTTCCAGTTCATCATGAAGAACCTGACCGGCGCCCTGCTGGTGGGCATCGGCCTGGCCTACCTGGATCTGGGCACCGTCATAGAGAGCTTCTCACTGACCTACCTGCTGCTCTGCGGCGTCACCGTCATCGGCGCCTTCCTGGGCGCTGCCGTGGTGGGCAAGATGGTCGGCTTCTATCCTGTGGAGTCAGGCATCACAGCGGGGCTGTGCATGTCCAACATGGGCGGCACCGGCGATGTGGCCGTGCTGTCCGCCGCCAACCGCATGGAGCTGATGCCCTTTGCGCAGATCTCCTCCCGCCTGGGCGGCGCCATCATCCTGATCATCGGCTCGCTGATGCTCTCCCTGCTGGGCGGCCTGCTCTAAGCGTCGCGCTCTACTTATTAGACAGCTGTCCTGCCAGCCCTCGGGCTGGCAGGCTTCTTTTTTTCAGGGCCTTTGTACACATTATATCCAATAAAGTTGACAAACTGGCAGCCTTGGTGCTGTATTGCGGCTGCACAGTAACTTGAGGATTCGTTCAGCTTGGAAGTTGCACTGGTGTTGTAGTTCTTTGTGAGCCGCAGGGCCAGTTTTTGATTTGTGCAATTAGCTGCCCCTGATCAGGGACAGCAGCGGGAGGGCAGCAAGCCTCAACAGACTGCCAATACATGGTGCCCAACTGGTCGGTGACCGGATGATATAAGATCATGGAAAGGAACTGATTCTCATGTCACAAACCCAGGCAAAAGGCGGTATCTGGAACTACAAGCTCTATGGTCTCTCTCTCCCCTACTTCCTGCTCATCACGGCGGTCGTGCTGGCCGCTACCTTTCTGGGCGTGCTGCCCCAGGGCATGGCCGGCGCCTTCGCGCTGATGATCGTGCTGGGCGCTATCCTGCAGGAGATCGGCGACAAGACCCCCATCGTCAAAGACTACCTGGGCGGCGGCGCCATCGTGATCATCTTTGGCGTTGGTCTGATGGCTTACTATGGCTTCTTCCCGGAGGCCGTGGTCAAGAACATCGGTGACTTCTTCAAGCCCACCGGCGCCTTCCTTGACTTTTACATCGCGGCCCTCATCACCGGCTCCATCCTGGGCATGAACCGCAAGCTGCTGGTCAAGGCCGCGGCGCGCTACTTCCCGGCCATCTTTGGCGCCATCATCGTGTCCTTTGCCTTTGCCATGGCGCTGGGCGCCATCACCGGCTATGGCGTCATCAAGACCCTGCTGCTGATCGCCCTGCCCATCATGGGCGGCGGCATGGGCGCAGGTGCTGTGCCGCTGTCGAAGATCTTTGAGTCCTCCGGCAGCATGACCGCGGCGGAAGCCATCTCCATCATGACCCCCGCCGTTGCCATCGGAAACGCGCTGTCCATCGTGCTGGCCGGTATCGTGGTCAAGGTCATTCGTTCCAAGATGGCCAACGGCCAGGGCCAGCTCATCTCCAAGGGTGTTGATCCCGCCGAGATGGAAATCTCTGACGAAGTGCAGGCCGCTCGCGAGAAGATCAACATCAACTACCTGGGCATCGGCCTGCTGATCAGCTGCAGCTTCTTCGCCTTTGGCTACATCGTGGCCGCCGGCTGGAACGCGCTGGGCACCGGTGTCAGCATCCACGCCTATGCCTGGATGATCATCACGGTCGCCATCTTCAAGATCTTCCAGCTGCTGCCTGAAAAGCTGGAGATCGCCTGCTACCAGTGGTTCCAGTTTATCATGAAGAACCTGACCGGCGCCCTGCTGGTGGGCATCGGCCTGGTTTACCTGGATCTGGGCACCGTCATCGAGAGCTTCTCGCTGACCTACCTGCTGCTCTGCGGCGTCACCGTCATCGGCGCCTTCCTGGGCGCCGGCCTGGTGGGCAGGTTCGTTGGCTTCTATCCTGTGGAGTCTGGCATCACCGCGGGGCTTTGCATGTCCAACATGGGCGGCACCGGCGACGTGGCCGTCCTGTCCGCTGCCAACCGCATGGAGCTTATGCCCTTCGCGCAGATCTCCTCCCGTCTGGGCGGCGCCATTATCCTGATCATTGGCAGCCTGCTCTTGTCGACCCTGGGCGGTATGCTATAATAGCTCTAACCCCTTAACAGGCTCGCCTGCCACCCTCTGGGGCAGGCGAGCTTTCTATACATCAGGAGGCAGCATGCACGCACTGGAAAAAATACTGGCAGCCCACGCCGGCGTCGACAAGGTGAGGACGGGCGAGATCCTCAACTGTCAGATCGACATCGCCGGCATCAATGATCTCTACCCGCAATCCATGTACTCCTTTGCCGAGATCGGCGGCAAACAGGTGAAATACCCGGACAGGGTGCACATCTTCCTGGATCACTACGCCCCCGCCTCCACCATCCGCCAGGCGGAGAATCAAAAGCAGTTCCGTGAGTTCGCCAAGGCGCAGGGCATCGCAGGTCTGCAGGAGGTCAATGAGGGCGTCTGCCACCAGGTGCTGGCCGACAAGGGCTATTCGGCGCCGGGCAAGCTGATCATCATTACCGACAGCCATACCACCACCCACGGCGCCTTTGGCGCCTTCTCCACGGGCGTGGGCGCCACCGACATCGCCTGCATCTTAAAGACCGGGCAGCTGTGGCTGCGGGTGCCGGAAATCATGAGCATCGAGCTGACAGGAACAGTGCCCGCCGGCGTCTATGCCAAGGACATCATCCTGCACATCATAGGCCAGCTGGGCGCCGACTGCGCGGTCTACCGCGGCGTCAGTTTTTCTGGCGAGGTGCTGCAGCAGCTGTCCATCTCCGAGCGCATGTGCCTGTGCAACATGACCACCGAGATGGGCGCCAAGGCCGCCTACATACAGCCCGATCAGCTCACCTTTGACTACCTCAAGTCAACCGGCGCCACGGGCTACACCGTCTATGAGACCGACCCCGGCTACCAGTACAGCGCCAGCCATACATTTGATGTGAGTGATCTCAAGCCCCAGGTGGCGGCGCCCTTCAGCGTAGACAATGTCAGCGATATCGCCAGCCACGCGGGTGAAACCATCCACCAGGCCTATCTGGGCACCTGCACCGGCGGCCGGCTGGAGGACTTTGCCGTGGCCGCCCGCATCCTCAAAGGCCACCACATCGCGCCGGGCGTGCGCATGCTGATGGTGCCGGCCTCGCGCCAGACGCTCAAGGAGGCCATGACCGCGGGCTATATCGACACCCTGCTGGACGCCGGCGCCACCCTGGTCTCCCCCGGCTGCGCCGCCTGCCTGGGCACGCATGAGGGCCTGATCGCCCAGGGTGAGACCTGTGTGAGCAGCTCCAGCCGCAACTTCCCCGGCCGCATGGGCCACAAGGCCGGCCGCATCTTCCTGGGTTCCCCTGCCACTGTCGCGGCCTCTGCCCGCGCCGGCGTGCTGGCCGATCCCCGACCCTATCTTGAGGAGGCAGGCCTATGATGGCGCGCAGCTTTGAAGGCAGAATGCATGTCTTTGGTGACAACATCGATACCGACCAGATCTACCCCGGCCAGTACCTGGATGTGACCGACCATCAGGAGATGGCCAGCCACTGCATGCAGGGCGCCAGCGATACCTTCCATCGTGACTTCGTCGCAGGCGACATGATCATCGCCGGCACCAACTTTGGCTGCGGCTCCAGCCGGGAGAACGCCGCCATCGCCATCTCGGTGCGGGGCGTCAGCTGCGTAGTGGCCAAATCCTTTGCCCGCATCTTCTACCGCAATGCCCTCAATCTGGGCCTGCCGCTGATCGTCTGCGCGGACATCGAACGCCTCAAGGCCCAAGGCCAGCAGCTCAAGGTGGATCTGGCCAAGGGCCAGATCAGCAACCTGGACAGCGGCCTCACCGCCGACATCGAGCCCATCAGCGACTATGCGCTGCGCATCCTGGATGCCGGCGGCATCAAGCCGCTGATGCTCCAGCAGGAGGCTGCCGATTGAACCTGATGCTGCCCGTGACCACGGTGCTGCCGATCTTCTTCTACATGGCTGCGGGCGCGCTGCTGCGCAGCCTCAAGAAGCTGTCGGACAGCACCGTGGCACAGATGAACAAGATCATCTTCAGCTACCTCTTCCCCTTTGTGATGTTCAACAACATCTACAAGACCGAACTTGACAAGGTGCTAAACGGCCCCTTCCTGGCCGTCATGCTCGGCCTGGTGCTGCTGACCGCCCTGCTGGCGGTCCTCTTCATCCCCCGCTTCACCGACAAAAAGCCGGTGCAGGGCAGCATGATACAGGCCATCATCCGGGGCAATTCGATACTCTTCGCGCTGTCGGTGGTGTCCACCATCGCGGGGCCGGAGAATACCGGCCTGGCCTCGCTGTGCGTGGCGGTGGTGGTGCCCATCTATAACATCATCTGCGTCATCGTGCTGGAGACCCTGCGCGGCGGCTCGCTAAAGCCCCTGAACCTGGGGCTGAGCCTGCTGAAGAACCCCCTGATTATGGGGGCGCTGCTGGGCATCGGCGCGCAGCTGATTGACCTCAAGCTGCCCCGGGTCTTTGAAGACATTATTTCGGACGCCGCCAGCCTGGTGACCCCGCTGGCGCTGCTGATGCTGGGGGCGGGGCTCAAGTTTTCCGACACCTTAAGCTACCGGCGGGAGATCATACTGGTCGCCATCGTCAAGCTGCTGATCATCCCGCTGGTCTATGTGCTGGTGGTCAAGCTCATGGGCTTTGACCGCGTGGCGCTGACCACGGCCCTGGCCATGAGCTCGGTGCCCACCGCCGTGTCCACCTATGTGATGGCGCAGGAGATGGGGGCAGACGGCGTGCTGGCCGGCCAACTGGTCGCAGTCACCTCGGTGCTGTCCATCGTCACCGTCTTCCTCTGGGTGCTGCTGCTTAGCTCCATCGGCTGGATAGGCTGAGAAAGGATCATTATGCCCAGATGCCTTGCCTGTCAGGGAGCAACTGACAAGGATTATGCCATGATCGAGGTGCTGACGCTGCACATGCGCGGCATGTCGGGCGACAAGCGCGCCCAGGCCCTGGGGGAGATGTTGCAGGCCCCGCTGTGCGACAGCTGCCTGGATGCCTATGTGGCCCAGCAGGCAGACGCCAGCGCGGCCATCCGCAGGCAGGCGCTGCTCTTTGGCTTCCTGATGCTGCTGGGCCTGCTGCTGGCGCTGCTGCCGATCGACTTTTTGTCACAGATGCGGCTGTTTGGCTATGCCTTCGCGCTGGTCGGCGCTGCCGGCCTTGTCTTTGGCATCCGGTCAACCCGTGAGCGCGCCCAGCAGATCGCCTCGGCCAGCCTGGAACAAAACCGCGCGCGCTTCCTGCCTGAGTTGGCACTCAAACATCTGCCCGGCAAGGCAGGGCAAAACGATGTCAGCTACATCCCCTGGGAGGACAAGCTCTGTGACATGACGCTGGGCGAGCTGATGGCCCGCTACCAGCTGCTGCCCCAGATCGCCCAGCAGCTGCGCGACAAGGCGCGCCAGGCTTTCCGCGGCGAGGCGCCCTCGACCCAAACTTGACAAGCAGGCCCCTCAGGCGATATTCTGAGGGTGTAGAGTTTCATAGACCAGCTTTGACTTGAGGAGGCAAGACATGACCATCATACGGGAAGCCATGGCAGGCACACTGGAGAGCAACGATGTGCTGGTGCGCGTCAGCCCCGCCCCGGATCTGAGCATCGACATCGACTCCATCGTGCTGCCGCAGTTTGGCGATCAGATACGCCGGGCGGTGCTTGAGACCCTGGAGGCGCTGGGTGTCCGGCAGGGCGCTGTCAGCCTGCAGGACAAGGGCGCCATCGAGTGCACCATACAGGCCAGGGTGGAGACGGCCGTGAAAAGGGCCGGGGAGGACAAGGCATGAGACGAACACTGCTCTTTGTGCCGGGCAACAGTCCGGCCATGCTGCTCAACGCCGATATCCACGGCGCCGACGCCGTGATCCTGGACCTGGAAGACGCGGTCGCCCCCGGGGAAAAGGACGCCGCCCGCGTGCTGGTGGGTAAGGCGGTCAAAGCCCTGCAGTACCCCGGCGTGGAGCTGATCATCCGCATCAATCCGCTGGACAGCGACTATGTGCAGGATGACATCATGGCCGTCGTGCCGCTCAAACCCGCGCTCATCATGCCCACCAAAGTGGCCAGTGCCGATGAGGTGCTTAAGATCTCTGCCATGGTGGCAAAGGCCGAGCAGCAAAGCGGCCTGGCTCTGGGCAGCGTGGGGCTGATCCCCCTGCTGGAGACGGCGCAGGGCGTGGAAAACGCCTACCAGATCGCCACCGCCGATCCGCGTGTCAAGGCCATCTTCCTGGGCGCGGAGGATCTGTCCAGCGACCTCCAGGCCATCCGCAGCAAGCAAAGCGAGGAGATACGCTACGCGCGCGGCCGGGTGGTGGTGGCGGCGCGCGCCGCGGGCATCGACTGCTACGACACGCCCTTTACCGATGTCAATGACGAGGAGGGGCTGTATGAGGACGCGCGGCTGGCGCGCTCGCTAGGCTTCACCGGCAAGGCGGTGATATCGCCCCGGCATGTGGCCGCCGTCAACGAAGTATTCAGCCCCAGTGAGAATGACATCGCCTATGCCCGCGAGGTGATGGCCGCCATCCGCGAGGGTGAGCGCCTGGGCAAGGGCGCCGTCTCGCTGCGCGGCAAGATGATCGACAAGCCCATCGTGGACCGCGCCCGGCGCGTGCTGGACTCGGCCCGCGCCCTGGGATTAGGAGGGGACGAGGATGTCTAAGCTGGTAGGAACGATCCGCGAGGCCATGCAGCTCTGCGGCCTCAAGGACGGCATGATGCTGTCCTTCCATCATCACCTGCGCAATGGCGACCATGTGCTCAACATGGTGCTGGCGGAGGCCGCGGCCCTGGGCGTCAAGGACCTGTGCGTGCAGGCCAGCTCGCTGTTCGATGTGCATTCCCCCCTGATCGATCACATCGCCTCCGGTGTCGTCACCGACATCGAGACCGACTACCTGTCCGGCCGCCTGGGCCGCGCGATATCCGAGGGCAAGATGGCCAAGCCCGTGCTCTTTCGCAGCCACGGCGGCAGGCCAGACGCCATCGACACCGGACGGGTCAAGATCGACATCGCCTTCGTCGCCGCCCCCGCCGCCGACATACAGGGCAACGCCAATGGCGTGCACGGCCCCTCGGCCTGCGGCTCGCTGGGCTATGCCTGCTCTGACGCGCGGCACGCGGCCAAGGTGGTGGTCATCACCGATCACCTGATGCCCTATCCCGTGCACCCCGCCCCCATCGAGGAGACCGATGTGGACTGCGTGGTCAAGGTGGATTCCATCGGCGACCCCAAGGGCATCGTGTCGGGCACCACGCGCATCACTCGCGATCCGGTGGGCCTGCTGATCGCCAAGTACGCGGCGCAGACCATCGCCCACAGCGGCCTGCTGAAGGACGGCTTCAGCTTCCAGACCGGTGCCGGCGGCGCCTCGCTGGCCGTAACACAGTACCTAAAGCCCCTGATGAAGCAAAAGAACATCACCGGCTCCTTCGGCCTGGGCGGTATCACCGGCTACTTGGTGGAGATGCTGGAGGAAGGCTACTTTGAAAAGCTGATGGACGTGCAGTGCTTTGACCTGCGCGCTGTGCAGTCCATCCGCGACAACCCCAAGCACATTGAGGTCTCGGCCTCCCGCTACGCCAGCCCCAGCGCCAGGTCTGCCGCTGTCAACTCGCTGGACACCGTGGTGCTGGGCGCCACCGAGATAGATACCGACTTTAATGTCAATGTGCATACTGACTCTAATGGCCTGATCATGGGCGGCTCAGGCGGCCACAGCGATACGGCGGCCGGCGCCAAGCTGTCCATCATCGTGGCGCCCCTCTTCCGCGCCCGCCTGCCCATCGTGGTGGATAAGGTGCTCTGCGTCACCACGCCGGGCGACACTGTCGATGTGCTGGTCACCCAGCGGGGCATCGCGGTCAACCCCAGGCGGGCCGAGCTGGCCCAGCGCCTCAAGGACGCCAAGCTGCCGGTCTACGACATCCACGAGCTCAAGGACATGGCCCAGCGCCTGACCGGCGTGCCCGCCCCCGCCCGCATGGGCGAGCAGGTGGTGGCCACGGTGGAGTATCGCGACGGCCGCGTCATCGACCAGATCAGGAGCATGGCCCGCGCGTGAGCAATCCCCTCCTGCAGGCCCGCGAACTGCGCTGGCAGACCAGGCAGACCCTGGCCGCGCGGCATGAGGCACTGGTCTCGGTGACGCTGCGCTCTCCTGCCGCGCTGCGTCAGCAGGCTAATTACCTCAAGGGCTTTGACCAACTCTGCGCCCAGCTGGAGCAGGCACTGCCCGGACTTCAGCCGCTGCTTACGACACTGGACGCCGACGGCCCGGCCCGGCACTACGCCGCGCCGGACGCTGGCCTTGCCAAGGCGCAATGCATTCAATTCGAAGAGCAGACGCCCGGCGGCGGCCTGCTGGATATTGACGTGATGAATGCCTCAGGCCAGGCGCTGGGCCGGGCGGAGCTGCATCAGCCTGCCCGTGCCTGCGCGGTCTGCGGCGAGCGCCCAGCAACGCTGTGCATCAGGCCCCAGCGCCACGATGAGACAGAGACCAGGCAGGCCTTTGACAGGCTGCTGAGCTTGGTGCCGGACAGCGATGTCCTGGCCCAGCGCATTGGCGGCTGGGCGCTGCGCGCCATGCTCTACGAGGTCAGCGTATCGCCCAAGCCCGGCCTGGTCGACCGCTTTGACCAGGGCGCGCATGGCGATATGGACTACTACAGCTTCATCGACAGCGCGCTGGCGCTGTCCTCCTACTTTGTCAGCTGCGCCCGCCTGGGCGCTGACTGGCAGATGGCGCCCGAGGGCATGCTGGCGGCGCTGCGGCCGCTTGGCATACAGGCCGAGCAGGACATGCTGCGCGCCACCGGCGGCGTCAACACGCACAAGGGCCTGGTGTTTTCGCTGGGCATACTCTGCGCCGCGGCAGGCCGTCTGCAGGGCCAGGCGCCACCGCAGGCGCTGTGCGCCCTGGCGGCGCGCATCGCGACCCCCGCGCTGGATGACAGGCAGTCTGATCAGCCAAGCCACGGCGAGAAGGTGCGCGCCCGACATGGCGACCGGGGCGTGCGGGGCGAGGCGGCAGCAGGCTTTCCCGCGGCGCTGGGTATCGCCCTGCCCCAGCTACAAAAAGCCCTGGGCGAGGGCCGCTCGCCCGATGAGGCCGGGCTGCTGGCGCTGCTGCAGCTGATGGCCAGCCTGCGCGATACCAATGTGCTGCACCGCGGCGGCGCGGAGGGCCTACGGTTCATGCAGGCAGGCGCCCGCGAGCTGCTGGCGCAGGGCCTGCCTAAAGACAAGCTCAGCACCTACTGCGAGCAGATGGTGGCCAGGCGCTTAAGCCCCGGCGGCTGCGCTGACCTGCTCTGCGTCGCCTTCTTCCTCTTGTTCTCCACACAGCCCGGCCCCTTGCCCCTCACCTGAGCAGATGATATACTGCCAGTGAGTGACACTGGAGGACAATATGACAGACTATCCCAAGGACTGGTATCTTGATGCGCTCCCCGCGGACGCGCTGAGTTTTGATATTCCCCTGAGCGGCTACACCACCATCAAGGTGGGCGGCCCGGCCAAGATTCTGATGCAGGCCCGTGACGAGCAGGAGATCGCGCGCGCCATCAAGGCAGCCAAGGCGCACGATGTGCCGGTGCTGCTGATCGGTCGCGGCTCCAACCTGTTGATCGACGACACCGGCTTTGATGGCCTGGTGATACACTTTGGCGATCAGTTCGCCAAGGTGAGCCTGGAGGGCGACACCATCGTGGCCCAGGCCGGCGCCTCGCTGCCGGCCATCGCCAGGCTGGCGGCGGAAAACGCGCTCAGCGGCCTGGAGTTTGCCGCCGGCATCCCGGCCTCCGTGGGCGGGGCGGCGCTGATGAACTGCGGCGCCTACGGCGGCGAGGTGTCCCGCGTGATCCGGCATGTGGATTGTCTGGACCGCTTTGGCGATCCTGCGCGGCTGGAGTGGGAGGATATCTGCTACGGCTATCGGCAGAGCCGCCTGATGGACGAGGGCTACATCGTGCTGAGCGTCACCATGCAGCTGATCCCGGCCGACAGCGACGAGGTCTGGGAGCGGCTCAACGAAAACCAGGCCCAGCGCCGCTTAAAGCAGCCGCTGAGCTATCCCAGCGCCGGCTCTTTCTTCAAGCGCCCCGAGGGCCATTTCGCCGGCGCCCTGATCGAGCAGTCTGGCCTCAAGGGCTACCGGGTGGGCGACGCCATGGTCAGCACGCTGCACGCCGGCTTTCTGGTCAATGACGGCCAGGCCAGGGCCAGCGATTTTCTGGCCCTGATGGATCATATCCAGACCACCGTTTATGACAATTTCGGCGTCCGGCTGGAGCCCGAGGTCAGGATCATCCGCCCGGACGAACAATGAGTTTTTCGGCCTCGGTCAAGCAGGAGCTGGCCGCCTTGCCCCTGGACAAGCCCTGCTGCATGACGGCGGAGCTCAGCGCCCTGACCGCCTGCTGCGCCAGCCTGCACCTGATGGGCCGCGGCCGGGTGCAGCTGCGCTACCGGACGCTGTCGGCCAGCGTGCTCAAGCGTATATTCTCGCTGCTCAAGGCCCGTCACGGCCTGTCCTCCCTGCCCCGGCAGTATCGCCTGGGGCGCTTTGGCGGACAGCGGCAGTACGAGCTGCAGCTGTCCACCGAGGACAGCCGCAGCCTGATGCGCCTGATCAACCCAGGCGCAGGACCTACGGATCTTAGCGTCTTTCGCGGCGTGCCCAAGCGCGTCGCCCGGCGCATCTGCTGTCGCAGGGCCTGGATACGCGGCGCCTTTCTGGGCTGCGGCACGGTGAGCGACCCTGAAAAGGGCTACCGGGCGGAGTTCAGCTTTGACGATGCCTCGCGCGCCAGTTATCTCAGCCGCCTGCTCAGCCTGGGCGGCATTACGGCGCTGTCGGCGCAGCGCCGGGGAACTCATATCATTTATCTGCGCGAAGGCGATGCCCTGGTGACATTGATGGGTATGATGGGTGCAACAAGGGCGGTGCTGCAGATCGAGAACCTGCGGGCCGCAGCCTCCATCCGCGAGGCCGTCAACCGCGCCACCAACTGTGACCACGCCAATGTGCTGCGCCAGCTGACCGCGGCCCAGCGCCAGGTGGCGCAGATCACCCAATTGTCGCTGCGCCAGGGGCTCAGCTCCCTGCCAGACGACCTTGAGCAGCTGGCGCGCATCAGGCTCGCCACCCCGGACGCTACCTTGGAGCAGCTGGGCGAGCTGCTCTCACCCCCACTTAGCAAATCCGGCGTACAGCACCGCATGCAGCGCATTTCGCGCCTGGCAAAGGCGCTGGACGGGCCGGGTCAGGGAGGATATAAAGATGAAGAGGAAGGAAGTCCACATCGCGGGCCCCCTGCCGATGACGCGGGAGCGGGTCATCCGCCTGGTCAGCCTGGCTAACACCTTCAGCAGCCATATCCTGCTGGAGGCTGACAACCTGACCATCAACGGCAAATCCATGCTGGGCCTGCTGTCCATCAGCCGCCACACGGGGCAGGATTTCTATCTGGTGGCCCAGGGCGTGGACGAGACTGAGGCCATCAGCGCCATGGCCCAGCTGCTTGAGGAGGGCCATGAAAGCCCCTCCGAGGGGGCTTGAAGCCAAATGTGCGGAATTAATTGACAAATATTCACATTTCTGTTATATATTCTGAGGAAGTACATCCTTTGGGCGGGCGGCGCCGGCCGCGCGCACAAGCCGGAAAGGACAACAACGATGTCTAATACCAAGAAGGCAGATTCATACCGCCGGCTGCTGAAGATCATGATCGTGCTGCTGGTGCTCTTTGTGCTGACGCTGGTAGGCTATCTGCTGCTGGATTCCTATCAAAAAGGACAGCGCAGCGCCCAGATGCAGAAGCTGGCGGAAGCCAACAACGCCATGATACTGGAGTATAATGAGAAGGTGCTGGCCCAACAGGCCGCGCAGGAGCCCGATGTGGCCCCCAGCTGGCCCGAGCCCAAGCCCACCGGCATCGACATTGTGGAGCTAAAGGGCTACGCGGTCAAGGGCGCCGAGGCCATCACCGTCACCCGCGCCGAGGCGCTCAAAGGTGGGCTGCTGCTGGTCAACCGCTGGCACGAATTGCCGGCCGACTTTTCCATCGTGGAGGGCGACCTGGTCTCCATCATGGATGCCACTGAGCGCCGCGTGCCGGTGGAGGCGCGCGTCATGTCGCTCTTCCCGGTAGCCGCCAATTCTCTGGATGAGCTGATCAAGGCCGCCGGCGACGAGGGCCTGCAGAACTTCCTCATCCGCGAGGCCTACCGCAGCATGCAGACGCAGACGGAAAAGTGGAACGACGAGACCGCCAAGTACGCCAACCGCTTAAGCGGCACCGCCCTGGTCGAAAAGGCGCGAGAGATCGCCAGCTATCCTGGCACCAGCGACTGGCAGACCGGTCTGTCAGTCAACTTCTCGGCCTATTCCTCCACCGACCCCGTCATCAACAAGACCCCCTTCAATGAGACGCAGCAGAGCCAGTGGCTCTACGACAACAGCTGGAAATTCGGCTGGGTGCTGCGCTTCCCGGTGGCTGGCTACCCCTATAGCACCACCGCCGACAAGGCCTACAAGACAGGCATCTCGGTCAGGCTCAACGCCTACCGCTATGTGGGCATCCCCCACGCGCTGGTGATGCACGAGAAGGACATGGTGCTGGAAGAGTACATCGAGTATTTGATGCGGCAGAAGCACCTGGCCATATACGAGGACGGCGTGCTCAAGTACGAGATCTTCCGCGTGGAGCATCCCGGCACCGCTGACGCCCAGCTGCGCATCCCCGCCGGTGCCACCACCTATTCTGTCTCCACCGACAACATGGGCGGACTGATTTGCGCGATCACCTACTGATGTGCCACTGAATGTCCACCGATTTGCCAAATTGTTACAAATGGGGCCGCGCTCGCGGCCCCATTCCTGTTACCGAATGATTGACAGCTTATTGAGAAACTGTGTCAACTGACATAGGCTGCATCTGGGCGAAGGCACGGATGACCAGGTAGCTGTAGGGGGCGAGGCCGGGCAGGCCCTGCTCGCGGAAGACCAGGCGGTGGGGCACGGACATCACCTTGAGGCAGGCCTGCGTATAGGCCTGGGCGCCGTGGACCCTCATCTGCTTAAGCTGCTCTTGGCTGCTGCGCTGGATCTGCGCGTTGTCGGGCAGATAGCCCACGGCGCTCAAGTGATAGCGCCGCAAGGTGCGGGCCATCAGGCGCAGCAGGCCGCTGACCGGCTCCTCCTGGTTGAGCAGCAGCCGCTCGCGCAGGCCGCGGCCGATGAGGATCGCCATCGCGGCTGCGGCCTCCCGCGGCGGCAGGGCCTGCAGGGCCTGTACGAAGCTGAGCGAAAAGCGCAGCGTGTCCTCCGTGCCCTGAAAGCCCTGCGCCAGCTCAAGCATCTGCATGAACAGCTCATCCGTCTGCATGCCCTGGTAGCAAAACTCGCGCATCGCCTCATCCGACTGGTAGGTAAAGCAGCGTCCGATGTGGTGCAGCAGGCCTACCCTGGGCACGATATCATCGCTGTTGATGAAGTGAAATAGCGGGCAATCCGCATGTGCCGCCATCGGCAGCGCGCTGACGCTGGGCGGGGCAAAGCCATAGCCCAGCAGGTTTTGTGGCAGCACGCCCTGCTGCAGCAGCTGGTAGGCCCACAGCTGCAGCACTGCCGCCCCCTGGCTATGCCCGGCGGCAAAGAGCACAAAGCGGCTGTCTGGCCGGTGGGCTTCTTCTATAATATCCTGCAGGCTGAGCGTCTGGCGCCCCAGGGCCCTCGCCGCCTGGTCAAAGCTGATGTGCGGCGCGTTGTCGGTGAACTGGCGGGTCAGGCTCAGGAAGCCCTCGTGAAAGCCCTCCGGATGCGCCAGGCGGAAGTTGGCAGCCCAGTCGATCATGCGCTTGCCCGTGCCCATGAAACCCACCGCCACCACCCAGCGGCCGCCCGGCAGCGGGCGTATCATGGTGATGGCCTTGCCGGTGTCCAGCTCGCCCTCCTGCGACCATATCATGCCCTTGACACGCCGCAGGATGCGGCGGGACTTGATGTGCCGCCTGGCGGAGTAGGCCAGGTATTCATTGAGCATCCGCTGCCTCAGCGGTCTGCCGCCATCAGGCAGCCGCAGGCCCTCCACCAGCTTCTCATCGGCCTGTATGGAGA
>CAKTTM010000014.1 GCA_934615145.1 uncultured Clostridia bacterium
GTCGCAGCAAACATAGAGGAGGCATAAACTCTGATGAAGCAAACATTCAGTCGTCTGTGTCTTTGGCTTATCTGCCTGGCGGCTGCGCTGGTACCATTGAGCTCAGCGGCAGCACTAGTCACCGATCAGCATTTATCGATAAGCAGCCCCGCTATTGCCGCACTGGATGGACAGCTCTTTATTCTGGAGGATGGTCAGGCATTGTATCGGCTGAACCCCGGTGAAGCGCTGGAACAGGCAAAGCGTCTTGAGCTGCCACAGCCTGTCGATCGGCTCATGTCAGATGGCAGCGAGCTCTTTGGTCTCTCCCTGGAGCAGGGCAGCCTGTATGCTATCGATACAGACATCGGTAATATGCAGCAGCTGGGCAATTGGCCAATGCAGACGCTGCTGTCCACCGGGGATGGCGGTCGGCTGGAGCCTGCCAGCGCCCTCATGCGCGACAATGTGCTCTATCTGGCTATTGGCGGGGATAGGGCGGGCTTGGCAGCCTTCTATCCAGATGGCAAACAGGATTTCTTCACGCTGCCGGGCAAAACACAGGATGCCTTAGTAGCGCTTAAAGGGGAGAGACATCTATGTCCTCGCCTTGGGAGACAAGGATTCAAGGCTTTATCGGCTGGAGCTTGGCCGCCTGGTACAGGACGGCAGCCTACCCGGCCGCCCATGGGGCCTGGCCTGGCATAGTGGACAAGCTCAGTGGCTCACCGGCGAAGGCAACCGACTGCGCCTGGGCAGCAAGGATGCCGCCTTTCTCACAACCGCGCCAATCAGCAACAGCGCACTGATCTCACTGCCCGATGGCAGAGCTGCGGTTGCATTCTATGATGGCGTCTATCTCAAGACGCTGGACACCGCGCGGCAGACCCGCACACTGCGCCTGCAGTATGATATCTTCGCTGATGACCCGCAGATCAATGCTGACTTCATGGCCCAGCGCCCTGACATTGTATTAAGCTTCGCCAACAGACACTTTAGCGATGCTGAAGATTTCTATGTGAACCATGCCGCCTCCGGCCTGGATATCCTCATCATGAATACACAGTTTGACCCCTGGCCGCAGGTGCGCGACAAGGCTTACGCCCGGTCACTGGCAGATCAACCTGCCATCGTCCAGTCGGTCAATGCCATGTACCCTGCCATCGCTGAAGCGGTCAGTGTGCAGGGGCAACCGCACGGTTTGCCGGTGCGTTTGCAGCCGACCAGTCTAAGCCGCATATCGCGTTATCTAACAGAGGACTATGGCTTTCCTGAGGATCAGCTGCCCCGCAGCCTGGTGGAGATTCCCCGCTTCCTTAGGTACTGGGCAGAACACTACATGGATAACTACCCCAACACACTGCTTTTTGGCAATCAGCAGAGTGCCCGGCTGGCGCTGCAGGCCGAGTTTTTCAGTCAGTACACCGCACCCTATGAGCGTAAAGGTGAGGCCATCGACTTTGATACGCCAATATTCAGACAGGGGCTTCGGCTCTATGGCGACATCCCCTACATTGGTGAGGATGCAAATGAGGCGCTCTGGCTCGCCTCCGCCAATATCAGCCAGCCCTTAATCACCAGCATGCCGTCCAGTCCTGTCATGCGGATATTGCCCCTGCCCGCGGCTGAGGGGTTGCCCTACTGGCTGAAGGTCAGCCTGCAGATCATGTTCATCAACCCGCACAGCCAACAGCAGGAAGATGCCGCTGCCCATCTGAGCTTCGTAGCCCAGCATCTGCCGCGTAGCTTCTCTGTGCTGGCAGAGCCTGATGACAACCAGCCAATTGACTATGAGGACTATGAAGCGGAGGCCGCCTCCAGCCGCCGGGCGCTTGCAGACGCTCAATCGGCTTTGGCCAAGGCCAATCGACATGAAGCCGAAATACTGGAAGCACAGATCAAATGGCTGGAAGGGAAGTTGAACAATCCCGACAGCAAGTACCTGGCCAGCCAAAAGTGGATGTGAGCCTATCGTCAGATAGCCCAGCACATGGTCATTGCCCACCAGAGCTTCTTTGACTTTGACCCAGCGATGCCAGCGCTATTCAAGAACATAGCTGACACGCTGAAGCGATATCGGGCCGGGCAGGTCGACGAGGATTATGTGGTGGCTGAGTTTCAGCGCATTGAGCGCATGCGGACGCTGGAATCGCAATAGCGGCAGATGAAAGCCCGCCCCTCCTGTGGTATAATGCGGCGGCGAATGCGCATTGTAAGGAGGGAAGGACAGCTTGCCAGACATTATTGTCATTGGCGCCGGGCACGCGGGCTGCGAGGCGGCGCTGGCCGCGGCGCGGCTGGGCTTTCAGACGGAGCTGCTGACGCTGAGCATCGACAGCATCGCCCTGATGCCCTGCAATCCCTCCATTGGGGGCACCGGCAAGGGCCACCTGGTGCGCGAGATAGATGCCCTGGGCGGCGAGATGGCGCTGGCGGCGGATGACTGCCTGCTGCAGGGCCGCATGCTCAACACCTCCAAGGGCCCGGCGGTGCACAGCCTGCGCGCGCAGGAGGACAAGGCGGCCTACCATAGGCGCATGATGCGCGCGCTGTTTGGACAGGAGCGCCTGAGCGTCCGCGAGGGCGAGGTGGCGCAGATACTGACCCAAGCCGGCCGAGTGCGCGGCGTCAGGATGCGCTCTGGCCAGCAGATCGCCTGCGGCGCGGTGATACTGGCCACCGGCGTCTACTTAAACAGCACCATCATCATCGGTGACACCGTCAGAGAATCCGGCCCCCAGGGCCTGCAGCGGGCAACGGAGTTGAGCCGGACGCTGCCGGATCTGGGCTTCTCGCTCAGGCGCTTTAAAACGGGCACGCCCGCCCGCGTGGACGCGCGCAGCATCGACTTTGACAGGCTGGCGCAGCAGCCGGGCGACGATCCGGTGGTGCCCTTCTCTTTTATGACGGACAGAGCGCTTCAAAACCTGGCCTCCTGCTACCTGACCTTTACCAATGAGACAACCCACGATATCATTCAGGAAAACCTGCACCGCTCCCCCATGTTTTCTGGCGCCATCAAGGGCACGGGCGCCCGCTATTGCCCCTCCATCGAGGACAAGGTGCATCGCTTTGCCGGCAAGGACAGGCATCAGATCTTCCTGGAGCCAGAGGGCCTGAACAGCCCCGAATGGTATGTGCAGGGCATGAGCTCCAGCATGCCTGAGGATGTGCAGTGGCGCATGTACCGCAGCATCGAGGGCCTGGAGCGGGCGGTGCTGACCCGCCTGGCCTACGCCATCGAGTATGACTGCGTCGACCCACTGGATCTGTCGCCCTCGCTGGCCTCGCTGAATGTGCAGGGGCTGTATTCGGCCGGGCAGATCAACGGCACCAGCGGCTATGAGGAGGCGGCGGCCCAAGGCCTGCTGGCCGGCATCAACGCGGCGCTGTATTTGAAGAATGACGAGCCCCTGGTGCTGCGGCGCTCAGAGGCCTATATCGGCGTGATGACGGACGACCTGTGCACCAAGGGCACCGACGAGCCCTATCGCATGATGACCAGCCGGGCCGAGCATCGGCTGTACTTAAGGCAGGACAATGCCGACCTGCGGCTGACCCAGCGCGCCCACCAGATCGGTCTGGCCAGCGACAAGCGGATGCGGCGTCTGGACAGCAAGCAGCGGGAGACCGATAGGCTGCTGCAGCGGCTGCGCGATGAGGGGCTGTACGAGGCGCTCAAGCGCCCGGAGGCCCAGCTGGAGCAGATCATGCCCGAGGCCCTGGCGTTTGGCCAGCCCGCCCGGGAGCAGGCGCAAATACAGATCAAATATGAGGGCTATCTCAAGAAAGAAGCGGCCCAGGTGCGCCAGGCCGCCATGATGGAACATATGCTATTGCCGGGGGATATTGACTATGGCGAGATTAGTTCACTGCGCATCGAGGCCCGGCAGAAGCTGCAGCGCCTCAGGCCGCTCTCCCTGGGCCAGGCCGGGCGCATCCCCGGCGTCAGTCCCGCGGATCTGGCGGTGCTGCAGGTCTATATGCGCAAGCTAAGCGCTGAAACTCACTGAAGCGCCAGCACAAAGCGCTTGAGGCGGGCCATGGCCTCCTCGATGCGCGCATCGTCAATGGCATAGGACAGGCGCAGGCAGCCCGGCGCGTAGAATGGCTCGCCCGGTACTGCGGAGACCAGGGCCTGCTCCAGCAGCAGCTGGGCAAACTGCGCGTCGCTTAAGATGGGCTGGCCGGCATAGCTCTTGCCCAGCAGCGCGCTGATATCCACCAGCACATAGAATGCGCCCTGCGGTGTAGGGAAGCTAAGCCCCGGGATGTCGCCCAGCAGCCTTAACATCAGCTGGCAGCGCCGCTCAAAGGCCTGGCACATGCCGTGCACGCTGTCCTGCTCGCCGCGCACTGCCTCCAGCCCCGCGTATTGCGCGATGCTGTTGGGGTTGCCGGTGGCGTGGCTCTGGTAGGCGTCCATGGCCTCGATGATGGGCTTGGGGCCTGCGGCATAGCCCAGGCGCCAGCCGGTCATGGCGTAGGACTTGCTGAAGCCTGATATCGTGATCGTGCGGCTGAAGGCGTCCTCGCTCAGTCCCGCGATGGCCACATGCTCGGCCCCGGCGTAGACCAAGGCCTCATAGATCTCATCGCTGATGATGGCAAAGTCATGCGCTTGCGCCAGATCCGCTATCATCTCAAGGGATTCGCGGGGCCAGACCACGCCGGTGGGGTTGTTGGGGGTATTCAAAATAATGGCCTTAGTGCGCGGCGCGATGGCCGCCTGCACCTGCTCCCGGCTGGGGAGGAAGCCCTGCTCGATGCTGGTCTGCACCACCACCGGCACGCCGCCTGCCATGCGCACCATCTCAGGATAGCTCAGCCAGCAGGGCGCCGGCAGCAGCACCTCGTCACCCGGCTCAAGCAGGGCGTAGAGCGCGCCGATGACGGCCTGCTTGGCGCCTGTGCAGACGATGATCTCACTGGCCTGATAGCTCAGGTTCTTATCCTGCTTCATCTGCGCGGCCAGCGCCTGGCGCAGCTCCGGAATGCCGGAGGAGGCCGTGTACTTGGTCTTGCCCTGATCGATAGCGGCGTGGGCCGCCTCGCAGATATGAGACGGGGTGGCAAAGTCCGGCTCGCCGGCGGCCAGGCTGATGACATCCTGCCCCTGCTTTTTGAGTTCATTGACCAGGGCATTGAGCCTCAGCGTGGTCGAGGGTGTGATGTTGCGGCAGACAGTTGAAACCTTCAGCGGCATGCGCTACCTCCTGTGTTGACCCGGATCCTTGCCCAGGCGAGTTCACCATAGCATAGCAGTTTTATCCCATGAAAATCAATGATTTGCAGGATTGAAATCGTAAAATTGCAGATTGTTGCCTATCCGAGCTCCTCAGCCAGGGCGACCCGCAATATCAGGGCGCTTTTCAGCCGTTTTTTGAATAATTCACAGCCAAAGTCATAGATGCCCTGTATGCTGCCGGTGGCGTGGTAGGCATTGGCCGCGCAGCCGCCGGCGCAGTAGAGCTTGGCCCAGCAGCTCTCACACTCAGGGCGGCTGAGCAGGCCGCAGGCCGCGAAAGCCTGCTGGCCCTCATGATCCTTGACGCCCTGCCAGACATCGCCCAACAGATACTTGCTATCCCCCACAAACTGGTGGCAGGGATAGAGCTCGCCCGTGGGGGTGACGGCCAGGTACTCCGTGCCGCTGCCGCAGCCGGAGAGACGCTTGTACAGGCAGGGCCCCGCCTCCAGATCGATCAGGTAATGATAAAAGTCAAAGCCCCTGCCCTCGCGCCTGCGCTTGAGCATCTCGGCCGCCAGCAGCTCATACTGCTGGTAGAGCACCGGCAGATCCTCTTCGCGCAGCGAGGCCGGATCCTCCGGATCCCCCACCATGGGCTCCATGGACAGCTGGGTAAAGCCCAGGTCGGCCATGTGCAGCACGTCGCTGACGAAGTCCAGGTTATGGCGGGTATAGGTACCGCGAATATAGTAGTTCTGATCACCGCGTTTTTGCACAAAGCGCTGGAACAGCGGCACCACCTGCTCATAGCTGCCCCGCCCCTGGTGATCAACGCGGAAGCGGTCGTGCACTGCCTGCCTCCCGTCCAGGCTCAGCACCACATTGTGCATTTCCCGGTTGCAGAAGTCCATGATCTCATCATTCAGCAGCACGCCATTGGTGGTCAGCGTGAAGCGGAACAGCTTGCCCGCCTGCTGCTCCACGCTGCGGCCGTAGGCCACGAGGTCTTTGACCACCTGCCAGTTGAGCAGCGGCTCGCCGCCAAAGAAGTCCACCTCCAGGTGGCGGCGGCTGCCCGAGTTGGCGATCAGGTAGTCCAGCGCCGCCTTGCCCACCTCAAAGGGCATCAGCGCCTGCTTGCCATGGTACTTGCCCTGCGCAGCAAAGCAGTACGAGCAGGTCAGGTTGCAGGTATGCGCCACATTCAGGCACAGGGCCTTGAGCTGGGTGGGCTTTCTGCCGGCCGCCTGCGCCTGGTGCAGCGCGCTGTCATCGGTATAGAGCTGGCCACTTTGGCGCAGCAGATCCAGCTGGTCAAGCGCCGCCTCGATCTCCTGGACCTGCGCCTGCGGATACTCAGCCAAATAGGCCTTTGTCGCCGCCTGTCGGTCACCCGGCTCATAGAGCTCGATCAGCCGCGCCATGTCGCCATCCACCAGGTGGACGGCGCCGGAGTGTATGTCCAGGGCCAATGTATAGCCATTTTGTGTGTATGTATGGATCATTTTTACCTCAAAATGCCGCCCCTTGCCGGGCGGCATTGCGTGTCAGGCTCACAGGCAGCGATTACTTGCTGCCCTTCTGCTCACAGGGCTGGTTGGCCACGCCGCAGCTGGTCTTGCAGGCGCTCTGGCAGGAGGTCTGGCATTCGCCGCAGCCGCCGCTTGTCAGGCTCTGCGTCAGATTGCGGGTGGACAGTGTCTTGATCTTCATGATCTTCCCCTCTTTTCCTCGTGGTCTGCGCCATTCTACCCCGAAGGCGCGGCCGCCGTCAAGTATCAGCCCAGGGCCGCCGGTTTGCTCTCGCAGTAGACGCAGCGGTACTCGTCCTTCTGCCTGTCGGTCAGCACAAACACATGGGGCAGCTCCTGCTCGGTGGTGGTGATGCAGCGCGGGTTTTTGCATTTGAGGATATTGGTCATCTGCAGCGGCGGCTCGGGATGATATTTCTCCACCCGGACACCGTCTCGGATGATGTTGATGGTGATGTTGGGGTCGATAAAGCCCAGGGCGTTGAGGTCAATGTCCAGCACCTGGTCGACCTTGATGATGTCCTTCTTGCCGGCCTTGGAACTGTGCGCGTTCTTGATCAGCGCCACCGAGCAGTCCAGCTCGCCCAGGTTTAGGAAGTTATAGATGCGCATGCCCTCGCCCGCCTTGATGTGGTCGATGACGATGCCATTGATGATCTCGTCGATATTCATTGGCCTTCCTCCAGCAGCATCAGAATCAGCGCCATGCGCATGTACTTGCCATTGAGCACCTGCTTGAAATAGGCCGCGCGGGGGTCCTGGTCGATGGCGACCGATATCTCATTGACGCGGGGCAGCGGGTGCATGATGATCAGGTCTTCCCTGGCGCCTTCCAGCTTCTGCGGCGTCAGGATGTAGGAGTCCTTCAGGCGGATGTAGTCGTCCTCGTTGAAGAAGCGCTCGCGCTGCACGCGGGTCATGTAGAGCACATCCAGCTCGGGCAGCGCAGACAGCAGATCGGTGGTCTGGATATACGGCACATTGCGATTCTTCAGGTGCTGCTTGACATAGCTGGGCACCTTGAGCTCCTCGGGGGAGATCATCACGAAGCTATTGTCCTCGTAGCGGCTCATGGCCTCCACCAGCGAATGCACCGTGCGGCCGAACTTCAGGTCGCCGCAGACGCCGACCTTGAGGCCCGACACCCGGCCCTTTTCGCGGTGGATGGTGAAGAGATCCGCCAGCGTCTGGGTGGGGTGGTTGTGGCCGCCGTCACCAGCGTTAATGACAGGCACGGTGGCATTGAGCGAGGCCACCAGCGGCGCGCCCTCCTTGGGGTGACGCATGGCGATGATATCAGCGTAGCAGCTGATGGTCTTGACCGTGTCGGCCACGCTCTCGCCCTTGGCGGCGGAGCTGGACTGCGCCTCGGAAAAGCCGATCACCTGACCGCCCAGCTCGTACATGGCCGCCTCAAAGCTGAGACGGGTGCGTGTGGAGGGCTCAAAGAAAAGGCTTGCCAGCTTTTTGTGGGCCATGCGGCTGTGGTAGGTAGTAGGGTGGGCTACGATGTCATCGGCGACCGCCATCAGGCGGTCGATCTCCTGGGGCTCCAGGTCCATGATGCTGATGAGGCTCCTCATGCGTTTGCTCCTATCCAAGATTCATCCTGCGGATTGTCCCTGAACTGCTTGAGCCGCTGCTCATCCTCCGGCCGGATGTAGCCGGAGAGAGCAGCCTGCGCCACCACAGCGTCAAAATCTGTCAGGCTGTGATTATCGATACCGGCTGCGCGCAGCCGCTCAAGCCCCTTTGACATGCCATAGGTAAAGATGCTGACAATGCCCAGCACCTGGGCGCCGGCGGCCCGCAGCACCTCGACCACCTCGATGACGCTGCCCGCGGTGGAGATCAGGTCTTCGATGACCACCACCTTCTGCCCGGGCTTTAGCCGCCCCTCGATCTGGTTTTGCCGCCCGTGATCCTTCTGCCCACCGCGCACATAGCCCATGGGCAGCTTCAGCAGATGCGCCGCGATGGCGGCGTGGGGGATGCCGGCCGTGCTGGTGCCCATCAGGGCCTCGCAGTCGGGGTAGAGCGCTGTCACGGTGTCGGCGATGCCCTGCTCGATGATGCCGCGGGCATCAGTATCCGACAGCGTCAGGCGGTTGTCGCAGTAGATGGGGCTCTTGATGCCGCTGGCCCAGGTGAAGGGCTCATCGGGCCGCAGGAAGACCGCCTGTACGCGCAGCAGCTGCGCCGCCACCTGGTCTCTTAAAGTCATGTCAGCAGAAGGCATCCACGCACCTCCTATAAGCGGCCTCAGGGTCCTCGGCCGCGGTGATGGGCCGGCCGACCACGATGAAGTCAGAGCCGATCTCCTTTGCTTTTTCAGGCGTGGTGATGCGCGTCTGGTCATCCCCCGCGCTGCCAGCAAAGCGGATGCCGGGCGTCACGGTCAGAAAGTTCGCGCCGCAGGCCGCGTGCACCGTGGCCGCCTCCAGCGGCGAGCAGACCACGCCATCCAGGCCAGCGGCACGCGCGTTCATGGCGTAGTGCCTGACCACCTCGTCAAGAGGGCGGTCGATCAGCAGTTCGCTTTCCATCACGGCCTGGCTGGTGCTGGTCAGCTGCGTCACCGCGATCAGCAGCGGCCGGCTGCCGTCCGCCCTGGTCAAGCCGCGCAGGGCGGCCTGCATCATGGCGATGCCGCCTGCCGCGTGCAGGTTGACAAGGTCCACATCCAGGGAGCTCAATACCCGCATGGCCTTCTCCACGGTGTTGGGGATATCATGCAGCTTGAGGTCCAGGAATATCCTGTGCTCCAGGGCCTTGATGTCCCGCACGATCTGCGGCCCGGCCGCGTAGTACAGCTCCATGCCGATCTTGACATAGGGCTTGACCTGGCCAAAGCGGCTGAGGAAATCCAGTGTTTCCTGTGCCGTGGCATAGTCGCAGGCAATGATGACCTCTCTGTTCACGCGCTCATCCCTCCAATGATGTCATGTAAGTCGCTGATGCCAAGCCGCGCCATCTCGCGGGGCAGATCCTCCACGATTTGGCGGCAGATAAAGGGATCGACCAGGTTGGCGGCGCCCACCTGTACGGCGGTGGCGCCGGCCAGCATCATCTCCAGCACATCGCGGGCGGAGCTTATGCCCCCCATGCCCACCACCGGGATGCTGACGGCGCGGTAGACCTTGTGCACCAGGTGCAGCGCCAGCGGGAAGACGGCAGGGCCGCTTAAGCCCCCTGTCACATTGGCCAGCACCGGGCGGCGGGTCTTTAGATCGATGCGCATGCCCACATAGGTGTTGATCAGGCTCAGCGCGTCGGCACCCGCCTGCTCACAGGCCTGCGCGATGGCCGCGATATCGGTCACATTGGGCGACAGCTTGATGATCAGGGGCTTGCGGCAGACCGCGCGCACGGCTGCGGTCACCTGCGCTGCCAGCTCAGGGCTGACGCCAAAGCTCATGCCGCCCAAGTGCACATTGGGGCAGGAGATGTTGACCTCCAGCCAGCCGATCTGCTCCTCCGGGTCCAGCAGCCGGCAGGTCTCCACATATTCCTCCAGCGAAAAGCCCGAGACATTGGCCATCACGGGCTTGTGGAAGTATTGCTTCATCCGGGGCAGTTCCTCGGCAATGACGGCATGCACCCCCGGATTTTGCAGGCCGATAGCGTTGAGCATGCCGCTGGGGGTCTCGGCCACGCGGGGCGTCGGATTGCCAAAGCGGGGATGCAGCGTGGTGCCCTTAAAGCTAAAGGAGCCCAGGCAGTTGATGTCATACAGCTCTGCCATCTCAGCGCCGTAGCCAAAGCAGCCGCTGGCGCCCATGACAGGGTTGTCAAGCTGGATGCCGCAGAGGCTGACCTGTGTGTTTACCATTGCAGCTCCTCCTTTAAGAAGACCGGCCCTTCCTTGCAGACGCGTTTGGCGCCATTGCTGGTCTGTATGCTGCAGCCCATGCAGGCGCCAAAGCCGCAGGCCATGCGCTCTTCCAGGCTCAGCTGACCAGGCAGGGGCAGGGCGCTTAAGGCCTTGAGCATCGGCACCGGGCCGCAGGCGTAGAGATAGCTGTCTGCCTTTTGCAGCGGCACATCGGTCACCAGGCCCTTTTCCCCCGCGCTGCCGTCCACGGTGCAGAGGCTGACCGACATCAGGCGCTCGAATTCTTCCTGATAAAAGACCTCGCCAGCCGCGCCAAAGCCCATCACCAGTCGGGGCTGCTTGCCCTGCCTTATCAGCTCAAGCCCCAGCTGGTACAGCGGCGGCAGGCCCACCCCGCCGCCGATCAGCAGCGGATGCTGACCGCTGGGTGCCAGGTCAAAGCCATTGCCCAGGCCCGTCAGCAAGTCCAGCCTGTCCCCAGCCTTGCAGTCGGCCATCCAGGCGGTGCCGTCACCCACCACCTTGTAGATCAGCGTCATGCCAGCCTCATCCCAGGCGGCCACCGACAGCGGGCGGCGCAGGTAGGCATTGCCTACCTTGACATTGACAAATTGTCCGGGCCGCAGCATGGCAGAGCTGTCGCCCTTCAGCCGCATCTCATAGACCAGGCTGGCAATCGGCCGATTGTCCAGCACCTCATACCATCCTTGCTTCATATGCCCTCCCGCCAGGCCACCCGGCCCTGGGCGATTGTCATGCGGCATCTGCCCGTGGCCTGCCAGCCGGTGAAGGGCGTGGCGCGGCCCATGGAGACAAACTGCTCAGGGTCGACCGCGTAGCTTAAGCGCAGATCCCAGACGCACAGATCGGCCGCCTCGCCCTCGCGGATGCCAAGGGGCAGCTGGAAGCGCCGGTTGGGCGCAAAGTGCATGGCCTCCACCAGGCGCGCCGTGGAAAGGATGCCCGGCAGCACCAGATGATGGTAGAGCAGCGGGAAGGCAGTCTCCAGCCCCACGATGCCGTTCATGCTGTGCAGCAGGCCCTGGGCCTTTTCCTGCGCGGTGTGCGGCGCGTGGTCGGTGGCGATCATGTCCACCGTGCCGTCGATCAGGCCGGCTAGCAGTGCCTCACGGTCCGCCTTGGCGCGGATGGGCGGGTTCATCTTAAAGCGGCCATCGTCCTGCAGCATGCTGTCGTCCATCAGCAGGTAGTGGGGCGCCGTCTCGCAGGTGACATCCAGGCCCTCTGCCTTGGCCTGGCGGATCAGCGCCACGCTCTCTTTACTTGAGATATGGCAGGCGTGATATCGCCCGCCCACCTGGCGCAGCAGGTCCAGATCGCGCTTGAGCTGGCCCCACTCGCTCTTTGGGTCATTGCCCGGCAGACCATGCTGACGCGCGTAGTCGCCATCATGTATCACCCCGCCATTGACCAGGCGCTCAGCCTCGCAGTGGGCGACGATGATATGGTTCAGGCGCTTGGCCTCCATCATGGCCTGGCGCATCATTTCATCATCCTGCACGCCCCGGCCGTCGTCAGAGAAGCCCGCCACATAGGGCGCCATCGCTGCCATCTGGGACAGGCGCTCACCCTTTTCTTCCACGGTGATGGTGCCATAGGGCAGCACCTGCACCAGAGCGCCAGCCTCGATCAGCCGCAGCTGCTCTTTAAGATGCTCCAGGCTGTCGGGCGCCGGGCGCAGGTTGGGCATGGCGCACAGGCGGCAGTAGCCCCCGCGGGCCGCCGCCAGGGTGCCGGTGGCCATGGTCTCCTTCATTGAAAAACCGGGCTCCCTCAGATGCACGTGAACATCTGTGAAACCCGGTAATACATGGAGGCCGCTGAGATCGATGATGTGGTCTTGCGGCCCCGGCCGCCTGGACGATATCTCCGTCACCCTTCCCTCGTGGAGAAACAGGTTCCCCTCTATCCAGCCGCCATCCCGCCAGATCAGGGCCCCCTGGAGCACGCTATTCATCCGCAACTGCCTCCCTTTCGCGTTCACGGCATGATAGCAGAAAGCACTGAACATTGCAAGAGGTATTTCACTTATTGTTCGCCTGTTTTTTGCAGCCCTTGGTTTGCCCCGCTGCAGCTGAACATGATATACTGCAGCCATCACCGACAGGGAGGAACAATGCATGGAGCCTTTTGTTTTTCATAACCTGACACGCTTTGTCTTTGGCCCCGATGCCGAGCAGCAGGCAGGCGAGGAGATCGCAAGGCTTGGCCTCAAAAGGCTGCTGCTGGTCTATGGCCAGGGCTCTGTTGAGCGCTCTGGCCTGCTGGACCGCGTCAAGGTGTCACTGGGCGCGCATGAGATCAGCTGGCTGCCCCTGGGCGGCGTGCTGCCCAACCCCTTGAGCGACAAGGTCTACGAGGGCATCAAGCTATGCCGCGATGAGGGCGTGGATGGGGTGCTGGCCATCGGCGGCGGCAGCGCCATCGACACCGCCAAGGCCATCGCCCACGGCGTGCACTATGACGGCGATTTCTGGGACCTGTTCAGCGGTAAAGCCAGCGCCACCGGCGCCCTGCCCGTCATCTGCGTGCCCACGATAGCGGCCGCCGGCAGCGAGTCGAGCAACTCCGCCGTCATCACCCATGATCAGCTGCAGCTAAAGCGCGGCCTGAGGAGCGAGTATAACCGTCCCAAACTCAGCCTCATGAACCCCAGGCTCACCTATACTGTGCCCGCCATCCAAAAGGCCTACGGCATCGCCGACATGATGGCCCATATATTCGAGCGCTATTTTACCAACACCAAGTCGGTGCTGCTCACCGACGAGCTCTGCGAAGGTGTGCTGCGCACCGTCATCAAAGCCGGGCCCAAGGCATTGAAACACCCGGAGGATTACGACGCCCATGCCGACCTGATGTGGGCGGGCACCCTGGCGCATAACGACACGCTGTCCACCGGCCGTCAGCAGGACTGGAGCTCGCATGCCATGGCGCATGCCATCTCCGCGCGTTACGACGCGCCCCACGGCGGCGTGCTGGCGGTGCTCTTCCCCTATTGGATGAAGTATCAGCTGGATCACGATGTGGACAGGTTCAAGCAGTTCGCCGTCAAGGTGATGCGGGTCAAGCCCGACGACAAGGACAAGCCCAAGCGTACCGCCGAGGAAGGCATCGCCAAGCTGCGCGGCTTCTTTAACAAGCTGGGTCTGCCCGATCGCTTAAGCGAGCTGGGCGTCAAGGAAGAGGACCTGCCGCAACTGGTCAAGGAGGCGCCCTTTCACGCCCAGGGCAAGCTGGGTTTCTTCAGTCCGCTGAGCGCAGACGATGTGATGGCGATCTACCGCAAGGCCCTCTGAGCCTCAAAGAAACGCTTGAGCAGCGCCTGCGCCTCCTCTTCCATCACGCCGCCGATGACGCTGACCTGATGGTTGAAGTGGCTGTCCTGCGGCAGGGCATAGAGGCTGCCACAGCAGCCGTAGGCCCTGTCATAGGCGCCAAAGACACAGCGGCTCAGCCCCGCCATCACCATTGCGCCCGCGCACATGGGGCAGGGCTCCAGCGTGACAAACAGCGTGCAGCCCGTCAGGCGGCGAGTGCCCAGATGCCGCGCCGCCTGCTGCATGGCCAGCATCTCCGCATGGGCGAAGGGCTGGTCGTCCGCCTCCCGGCGGTTATGGGCGCGGCCAATTACCTGGCCGTCCTTGACCACCAGGGCCCCCACCGGCACATCCGGCCCGGCCTGGGCCGCCAGGGCCAGCGCCTGGCGCATGTAGTCCAGCTCGCTCATGGCACACACCCCCCGTTAGATATCAATGATAGCAATACAGCCCACAGGAGGTCAATATGACAAACCCAGTGCTTGAGTGCATCGCCAGCAGGCGCAGCCACCGCAAATACCTGAATACCCAGCTAAGCGAAGAGCAGCTTCAGGCCATCATCACCGCGGCGCTGCAATCCCCCAGCGGCATGAACCGCCAGCCCTGGCACTTTAGCGTGGTGCAGGACGCGGCGCTGATTGAGCGCATGGGCGAGGCCGCGCGCAGGGGCGCGCTCCAGCTGCCCGAGGGCGAGCGCAGCCCGCGCTTTTCCGACCCGGCCTTCAATGTCTTCTACCACGCGCCCACCGTCATCGTGCTCAGCGCCGACCAGCACAAGAGTTACGCTGACATGGACTGCGGCATCGCGGCGCAGACCATCGCCCTGGCCGCCCGCAGCCTGGGGCTGGGCAGCTGCATCATCGCCCTGGCGCGCCTGGCCTTCACCGATGAGGACAAGTCGGGGCTGGAGCAGGCGCTGCAG
>CAKTTM010000015.1 GCA_934615145.1 uncultured Clostridia bacterium
GCCCTGGCCTGCCAGGTGAGCAAGCCGGCCATCGTGCGGCTGTGCAAGAAGATGGGCTTTTCGGGCTATAAGGGCCTGCTGACGGCGCTGGCGGCCGAGAAGGCGCTGCGGGGCAGCGCTGTCAACGGCGAGCCACAGATCACCCTGCAGGGCATGGATATCGCGGACATCTGCGACATGTCCGCCCGCATGGCCATTGAGATCATACAGGACACCCGCCGCAGCCTGAGCTTGAGCGACCTGGAGCGCGCCGCGCAGATGCTCATGAGCCGCCGCAGCCTGATCGTCTTTGGCTGGGACAGCGCGCTGATCAATGTGCAGGACGCGCAGATGAAGTTCTCCCGCCTGGGCTTTCGCACCGCCATCGCCATGGACGCCTACAGCCGCGCGCTGCTGCTGCGCGCGCTGCGGCCGGGGGATGTGGTGATGCTGTTCACCCAGCGGGGCGAGTGCGCCGATGGCCACCTGGTGATGGATCAGATACACCGCCAGGGGGCCGCGGCGCTGATCATCACCACCGACGCCCAGGGCTATGAGCTGGGGCCCGACGACATACTCTTCAGCGCCGATATGAAGGGCCACCTGCCCGGCACCGGCGACATGGATCACACCCTCGGGGGCAACTTTACGATGAGCACGCTGTACATGATCGTCAGCGCCCTCATGGTGGAGCGGGGCCTGCTGCCGCCGATGGGCGCCACGATGTAACAATCGCCCGCTTTGTTTGAAGTCACTGGGCATCTTTGCTATACTGATCCTCGTCAAAAGGGGGTCGAAAGGCAAGGATGCTCATTTATTACTGCGCCAAGTGCCAGCAGCAGAACATGCGCAATGTCTGTGACAGCTGCGGCAAGGGCCTGTCGGCGGCCACGGCGCGCTTCATCTGGTCGGACTATCGCCTACCGCTGAGCGACATTTTCCGCCTGGGCGCGGTGCTGCGCGTGACGCTGATGGCGCTGGCGCTGCTGATCGTGGTGATGTTCATCATGGAATATATATTGACCGGCATGGACGCGGTCAACTTTTTGACCAATTCTGGGATACTGCCAGCCCTGGTGCAGGTCTATCTGGGCGCGGTGGCGCTGGCGCTGCTGGTGATGGGCCTGCAGGGGCGCGAGAATGTGCAGTATGTGCTCGACCCCAAGGGGATACTAAAGCGCACCTGGATCACGCCCACCCGGCTGCACTGCTGGGCGCGCGGCCTGCGCTATGACCCCCTGAGCATCCAGCAAAACGCCGAGGGCCTGCCCTTCATGATGGCCCATGAGGAATACCTGGTCTGGACGGAGGCCGCGCGCTACAGCCTGCGGCCCCGCGCCGGGCGCATCAAGCTATACCGCCCCTACGCCTTTGTGTTCATGTCGCTGCATGTGCCCAGGGAAGAGTATGAGGGCGCGGCCGCCATGATCGCGGCCAAGATCAAAGCACGCAAGTAATGACCCCATATGTTTGAAAGGCGGTGCCCATGCGACGGCTGTCTGCCCTGCTGATGATGCTGTGCCTGCTGCCCCTGGCGGGGCTGGGCCAGCCTGCTGCGCCGGAACAGGCGATCGCCTACGCCATCCTCTCCCACGAGCGCATCGCCCAGGACCAGTTTGCTGACTTCCTGGTCGACTACCTGGTCCAGAGCCGCCAGGATATCAGCATCGCTCTGTATGACGAGGAAGGTGACACGCCGCTGCGGCACTGGCGCCTGACGACCAGGCAGGGCGCGCCGCGCGTCTTCCGCTGGGACGGCAGGCTCTCTGGGCAACCGGCAGCGTTGGGGCACTATCGGCTGAGTTTCGCCGTGGGTCAGGAGGAGCCGCTGTGGCGCGGCTTTGAGATCACAGCGCCCCAGCCCCAGCCCGCCCTGGCTATCACGCCGCAGGATGATTATCTGCCCTCGGGGCATGACGATGCCTCGGTCTGGGGGGCCATGATGGCGCCCGCCGTGGTGGTGGACATCGGCGCCACCGCCCACCAGCCCATCTATGACAAGCCCGGCCGCGGCCGGCGCAAGCTGGGCGAGGTGCACGGCCAGACCGCCGCCCTCAAGCTGCTGGCGCTGGATGTGGAGGGCCATGCCCTGGTGGGCGCCTATGGCGCGGAGGACGGCAGCTATATCGAGGGCTATGTCCCGCAGAATAAGTTGAAGGTGATGCAGCCCGACAGCCGCTATGGCCTGCTGATCGACAAGAACGCCCAGACCATGAGCGTCTATCAGGCCGGGCAGAAGATCAGCACGCTGGCCGTCAGCACCGGCCTGATCGCTAAAAACAAGCTCTTTCGCGAGACCAAGGCCGGCGCCTTCCTGACGCTGGACAGGATGCTGAGCTTTGACTCCGAGGGCTACCGCTATGACTACGCCATCCGCATCGACGGCGGCAACCTGATCCACCAGGCCGGTTACCGGCGCATCGCCGGGCAGCCCAGCTTTGACGAGCAGCTGGCCACCCTGCATCAGAAGGCCTCCCACGGCTGCGTGCGGGTGGATCCCAACGAGAACGCAGAGGGCCTCAATGCCCTGTGGCTGTGGCATCATCTGCCCCGGGCGACCAAGGTGCTGGTGCTGGATGACCCGGCGGCCCGCCAGCTGCAGCTGGCGGCGCTCTATCCCACGCCTACGCCCAGCCCCGTACCCACCCTCCCGCCGCCCACCGCACAGCCCGAGCCTCAGGCGGCAGAACAGTCAGTTGAGCCAGCCATTCAGGGCCTTGGCCAGGGCAATAGCGGCCAGGCGGTGCGCGATTTGCAGGACAGGCTGCGGCAGCTTCAATACTTTGACCGCAGCAGCACCGGCTACTACGCCAGCCAGACCGCGGCCGCGGTGGCTGACTTTCAGCTGGCGGCAGGCCTGCCCACCACGGGCGAGGCGGACGGGGCCACACTGACGCTGCTCTTTGACCAGGCGGCGCCGGCCAAGCCCAGCCCCACCCCGGTGCACAGCCCCGCGCCCACCGCCATCCCGCCCGAAAGGGCCAGCATCCGGCTGAGCTTCATGGGCGACTGCATCATCGGCAGCGAGGACAAGGACAGAGATAAGGACAACTCCTTTGACAGCCTCATCGCCCGCGAGGGCCTGGCCTGGCCCTTTGCCGGGGTACAGCACTTACTCAAAGACGACGACCTGAGCATCATCAACTTTGAGGGCGTGCTCAAGGACGACGCCAAGAACCGGCAGCAGCGGCTGCACAATTTCCGCGGGCCGCTTGCCTTTGCTGGCATCCTGCCAGCGGGCAGCATCGAGGTGGCGGGCCTGGCCAACAATCACTTTGATGACTATGGCAGACCAGGCCGCCTGAGCACCCAGCAGGCGCTGGACGAGGCGGGCGTCATGAGCTTTGGCTACGGCAAGCTGCTCACCTGGGATCATGAGGGCATTCGCCTGGGCTTTGGCGGCATCCGGGAGACCACCTACAAGCAGGGCCGCGCGGCTTTGGCCAAGGAAATACAGCAGTTAAAAGCCATGGGTGCCCACTACATCATCTATACCTGCCACTTTGGCAATGAGTACGAGGCCACCCACAATGCCCTGCAGACCCAGATGGCCTATGCCGCCATTGACGCAGGCGCAGACCTGGTCATCGGCGCGCACAGCCATGTGGTGCAGGGCGTCGAGCGCTATAAAGACGGGCTGATACTATATTCGCTGGGCAACTTTGTCTTCGGCGGCAACCTGGAACTCACCGAGTTTGGCGGCCTGCTGGCGCAGCTGCAGCTGGACTTTCGCCACCAAAGGCTGCAGAGCGCGCAGCTGGACCTCATCCCCGTGCTGACCACCGGCACCCGGCCTGCCAACAACTTCCAGCCCATCCCGGCCACCGGGGAGGACAAGGCGCGGATCATGGATCTGATACAGGCCGACAGCGGGGAGCTTGCAATCAAGGAGCGTATGATATTCACCAGGGAGGACGCACAGCCATGAGCACAGTGGTCATCTACGAATCCAAATACGGTACCACCCGGCGCTACGCCCAGTGGATCGCCCAGGCGCTCAACTGCGATCTGTATGAGCGCAAGGCCTTTGACCCCGCGCGCCTGGAGGCCTACGACTGTGTGATCTATGGCGGCGCGCTCTACGCGGGTGGCGTCAGCGGCGCCAAGATGCTGGCCGATCACCAGCAGGCGCTGCTGGGCCGGAGGCTGGCACTGTTCACCTGCGGCCTGGCAGACCCCCGGGATGAGCAGAATGTGCAGAGCATCCGCGCCAGCATGCAAAAGAGCCTGCCAGCGCCGCTGCTTGATCACGCGCGCATCTTCCACCTGCGCGGCGGCATCGACTATGCCAAGCTGGGCCTGATGCACCGCGGCATGATGGCCATGCTGCACAGGATGGTGAAGAAGAAGGACGCCTCCGAGCTCCAGGGCGAACAGCGCGAGATGCTGGCCACCTACGGCCAGCAGGTGGACTTCACCGATCAGCAGAGCATTCAGCCGATCCTGGATTATGCGCGACAGGAAAGCTA
Source organism: uncultured Clostridia bacterium (assembly GCA_934615145.1). GTDB lineage: Bacteria > Bacillota > Clostridia > Christensenellales > Aristaeellaceae > UBA1038. The sequence goes on from CAKTTM010000015.1 coordinate 4,449, forward strand.
AAATTGATTTCGTGATAAGCATGACGCCCGCCTGATGCCAGGCGGGCGCTGCTTTTCATTTGTCGTTTCTATTAGCCTATTGTGGCCTTGCCCCCCATATAGGGCCGCAGGGCTTCCGGGATATTGACCGTGCCATCGGCGTTCAAATTATTCTCCAGGAAGGCGATCAGCATCCGGGGCGGGGCCACCACGGTGTTGTTGAGCGTGTGGGCGATCTGGTTGCGGCCCTCCTCATCCTTGTAGCGGATGCGCAGGCGGCGGGCCTGGGCGTCGCCTAAGTTGGAGCAGCTGCCCACCTCGAAATACTTCTGCTGCCGGGGGCTCCAGGCCTCCACATCACAGCTCTTGACCTTGAGGTCGGCCAGGTCGCCCGAGCAGCACTCCAGGGTCCTGACCGGTATGTCCAGCGTGCGGAAGAAGTCCACCGAGTTTTGCCACAGCTGCTCATACCAGTGCATGCTCTCATCCGGTTTGCAGACCACCACCATCTCCTGCTTTTCGAACTGGTGGATGCGGTAGACACCGCGCTCCTCAATGCCGTGGGCGCCCACCTCCTTGCGGAAGCAGGGCGAGTAGCTGGTCAGCGTCTGGGGCAGCTGATCCTCTGGCACAATGGTGTCGATAAACTTGCCGATCATGCTGTGCTCGCTGGTGCCGATCAAGTAGAGATCCTCGCCCTCTATCTTGTACATCATGTTTTCCATCTCGGCAAAGCTCATCACGCCGGTCACCACCTCGGCGCGTATCATGAAGGGGGGGATATAGTACTCAAAGCCTCGGTCGATCATGAAGTCGCGCGCGTAGCTGAGGATGGCCGAGTGCAGGCGGGCGATATTGCCCTTCAGGTAATAGAAGCCATTGCCGCTGGTCTTGCGCGCGCTGTCCAGGTCGATGCCGCTGAGGCGCTCCATGATGTCCACATGGTAGGGCACCTCAAAGTCCGGCACCTTTGGCTCGCCATAGCGCTGTATCTCCACATTCTGGCTGTCATCGCGGCCAAGCGGCACGCTGTCGTCGATGATCTGGGGGATCTGCATCATCTTTTGCCGGATCTCTTCCGCGTACTCGCCTTCCTTGATCTCCAGCTGCTGCAGCTCATCCTGCATGTCTTTGACCTGTTGCTTGGCGCTCTCGGCCTCGGCCTTCTGTCCCTGCTTCATCAGGGCGCCGATCTGCTTTGAGATGCTGTTGCGCTGGCTGCGCAGCCAGTCGGCCCGCTGGATGGCCTCGCGGTTGAGCTTATCCAGCGCGATCACCTCGTCCACCAGCGGCAGCTTGTGCTCCTGGTATTTGCGGCGCATGTTCTCGCGCACCTTGTCCCGGTCGTTCCTCAACAGGTTGATGTCTATCATGGTACTGCCTCCTATCGCTATGCCTGCGCATGATCTGCGGATACAAAAACGCCCTCAGCCCCACATGGGACGGAGGACTCCGCGTTGCCACCCAACTTGCCGCGATATCGCGGCCTCTCACGGCGCTGTATGGGGCGCCCGCCCTCCGGCTCCTCGCCGGCCGCTTGGGAAGTGGAAGGGCTGTGGCCGCCGCCGGGTTTCCATCCTCCCCAGCTTTCTACAGGCGCCGCGCAGCCGTAGTTTCCCTCAGGTGCGTTGGGGGGATTATAATGCATTCAGCCCTGCTTTGGCAAGGCCCTTGTGGGCTGATTGACAGCCACCCAGCCCTTCGTCTATCATATAACAAAGCAAGGGAAGGAGGCCGGGGCATGACGATACGCGATTCGGTGGGGCTGCTGGACGCGCAGGTGCTCAGGGGGCAGGATCGCCTGGACACGCCGGTGGTCAGCGCCTGCTGCTCAGATCTGATGAGCGATGTGCTGGCCTTTGTCAATGAGAAGACGGTGCTGCTGACGGGGCTTTGCAACCTGCATGTGGTCAGGACCGCTGAGATACTGGACCTAAAGTGCCTGATATTTGCCAGGGGCAAGATACCCGCTGACGAGGTGCTGCAGCGCGCCGACGAGCTGCACATCTGCGTGCTGAGCACCAATAAGACCATGTTCACCGCGGCGGGCCTGCTCTACGAGGGCGGGCTGCGGGGCGCCCCCATGCAGTGGGAGAGCGGCCAGGCCACCCAGGTCTCATGAGCGGCGTCCATCTGGAAAAGCATTATCTGATCGACAGCGGCGACTATGTGCGCGCGGGCGAGGCCAGCGCGGACATCAAGCGGGCGCTGCGCCAGCTGGGCGTGCAGGCCGATGTGCTGCGCCGTGTGAGCGTGGCCAGCTATGAGGCCGAGCTCAATGTGGTCATCCACAGCCTGGGGGGCGAACTGTGCCTGGAGGTGGGCGAGGACGCCATCACGCTGAGCACCAGGGATAAGGGTCCCGGCATCGCAGACATCCAGGCCGCCATGCGGGCGGGCTACTCCACTGCCGACGAGCAGGCGCGGGGCCTGGGCTTTGGCGCCGGCATGGGCCTGCCCAATATGCGCCGCAACGCCGATCGCTTTCACATCGACAGCAGGCCCGGCCAGGGCACCAGCATCCGCATGGACTTCCTGCTGCAGGCCGGATCAAAGGCATAGAAAGGGGACAGATGGAGAGCCGCTACCATTCCGTCCGGCTGCGCAAGGATCTGTGCCGCGGCTGCACCAACTGCATGAAGCCCTGCCCCACCCAGGCCATCCGCGTGCGCGAGGGCCGGGCCAGGATATTAAAGGAGCTGTGCATCGACTGCGGCAACTGCATCCGCGTCTGCCCCTACCACGCCAAGGTGGCGCTGACCAACAGCTTTGAGGATCTGGACGCCTTTGGCCACCGGGTGGCGCTGCCGGCGCCCTCCCTCTATGCGCAGTTCAGCGGCCTGGCCCGCGGCGTGGGCGAAGTGAGCGACGCGCTGCTGGCCTGCGGCTTTGACATGGTCTATGAGGTGGCCCGCGGCGCGGATATCGTAAGCCACGCCACCCGCCAGCTGCTGCGCGAGCCGCAGCGGCCCCGGCCCTATATCTCCTCCGCCTGCCCGGCGGTCACCCGGCTGATACAGGTGCGCTTTCCCAGCCTGATCCCCCACATACTGCCCTACCGCCAGCCCATGGAAATCGCGGCAGAGCTGGCCCGCAGGGATTATTGCGCCCAGCATGGCGTCAAGCCGCGTGAGGTGGGCGTCTTTTTCATCACGCCCTGCCCGGCCAAGATGACCGCCATCCACAGCCCCCTGGGGCAGGAGCGCTCGCAGGCCGACGGCGCCATCTCCATCACCGAGGCCTATGCCAGGGTGCTGCCCCATCTGGACAAGAAGCCGCAGGGGCCGCCCAGAAGCCAGCCTCAGGCCAGCCCCTGGGGCCTGGGCTGGGCCAGCGCCGGCGGCGAAAGCGAGGCCAGCCAGTCGCTCAACACCATGGCGGTGGACGGCATCGAGAGCGTCATCCAGGTGCTGGAGGAAGTGGACAATGGCAAGCTGCAGGACCTGGACTTCCTGGAGTGCGCGGCCTGTGTGGGCGGCTGCGTGGGCGGCCCGCTGACCTATGACAGCAGCTTTGTCGCCCGCCAGACCCTGAAGCGCTTAAAGCACAGCCTGCCGCCCCGGGAGCCTGAGGGCGCGCCGCTAAACTATCATCTCAAGCTCGACCTGCCCATCACGCCCAACAGCAGCATGCAGCTGGATGAGGACATGGCCATCGCCATCCAGAAGATGGAGGAGATGAACCTGATCCTGGCCCGGCTGCCCGGCTATGACTGCGGCAGCTGCGGCTCGCCCACCTGCCGCAGCTTTGCCGAGGACATCGTGCGCGGCTACTGTGAGGAGACCGACTGCATCTTCCTGCTCAAGGACAACCTGCGCCTGATGGCTCGGCAGATGGCCCAGCTGTCGCGCAGCAAAAAGGACGACACATGATGACGATCAAAGACCTGCTGCACATCACAGAGGGCAGCCTGCTGACCCCGCAGATTGACCAGGCCCGCCCGGTCAGCAGCGGCTACTGCTGCGACCTGCTCAGCTGGGTGATGGCCCACGGCAGCGCCGACATGGCCTGGATCACCGTGCAAACCCACCTCAATGTGGTGGCGGTGGCCTCGCTGCACGAGATGAGCTGCATCATCCTGCCCGAGGGCATCCGCATGGAGGGCGCGGCGCTGGACAAGGCGGCGCAGGAGGGAATCGCGGTCATTACCAGCGCGCTGTCCGCCTATGCGCTCTGCGCCCGCATGGCGGCGGCCGGCATACCGGCCTGATCGACTTGGCCGGGCTGCGCTACGATTTTCATATCCACAGCTGCCTGTCGCCCTGCGCGGACGACGACATGACGCCCAATAATATCTGCGCCATGGCCCGGCTCAAGGGCCTGGACGCCATCGCGGTCTGCGATCATCAAAGCGCCGGCATGCTGCCGGCGCTGAATGCCTGCGCCCGCCGTCAGGGCCTGCTGCTGCTGCCGGGCCTTGAAATATGCAGCCGTGAGGAGGTGCACCTGCTGTGCTACTTCGAACAGCTGGAGGATGCCCTTGCCATGGGCGACTGGTGCAGCGCGCGGCTGCCGCAGACCTTGAACCGGCCCGATTACTTTGGCCACCAGTGGCTGATGGATGAGCAGGACCAGGTGACAGGCGAGGAGCAGCGCATGCTGATCCTGGCGCTGGAGGTGGGCCTTGATGAGGTCTGCGACCAGGCGCGGGCGCTAAATGGCGTGCCGGTGCCGGCGCATATCAACCGGGGCAGCCACGGCATCCTGGGGGCGCTGGGCTTCCTGCCGCCGGGCAATGATTTCAAAACGCTGGAGATAGTGCCCGCCCTGCCCTGCCGGATGGACCTGTCGGGCTTTAGGCAGCTATACTCCTCCGACGCGCATCGCCTGGGCGATATCGCGGAGGCCGTGCACAGCCTGCCGGTAGCCAGGGACAGCCGCGCGATATTAGATTGGATGAGGGGGCCCTAATGCGCTATCTGTTTGTGGGCGATACCCACCACGACAAGGATCTGGACAAGCTGCGCCGCGCGCTGGCCAGCCTGGGGCTCAGCCGCCAGGACGCCATCATCCACTGCGGTGACTTTGGCGCGCCCTGGGCGCAGGACGATGACGAGGTGCTGCGCTGGTGGCAGGCTTTGCCCTACAAAAAGATCATCTGCCTGGGCAACCACGAGAACTACGGCTGGATACTGCGCCAGCCCATCGTCCGCCGCTTTGGCTGCCGGGGCTGGGACATGGGCGGCGGCCTCATTGCCCCGCTGCCCGGCCAGGTGGCCACCATCGGCGGCCGCAGCTTCTGGTTTTATCCGGGGGGCCTGAGCATCGACTACTATTTCCGCAGGCCGGGGCACAACCTGTTTAAGGAAGAGCTGCTCAGCCTGGCTGAGGCCAGGGCCGCCGTCACGAACCTGGGCCGCCGCGCGCCGGTGGACTATGTCATCAGCCACGACGGCCCGCGCGAGCATGTGAGCAGCCGCTTTGGCTTCCCCATCGGCCCGCCCCGCGCCAGCTACTGGGAGCTGCTGGAGGAAACGCCCGGCAGCCGCCTGCACCCCGGCATCGTGCTGGACGAGGTCTACCACCGCCCCCAGTGGTACCATCGCTGGTACTTTGGTCACCACCACCGCGACGACGCCGTAGGCAAACTGCGCTGCCTGTGGGAGGACATGGTGCTGGAGGATAGTAAGACGGGGGAAATCACCACGGTGTAAGCCGCCGCTCCTTTGGGTATGATGGACAAAGTGCCCCTCTGCGGCAACGACACCAAAGGAGCAATGTATGGACAGAAAAGTAGCACAGGTCGTCACCGGGATGGCGACGCAGGATGGCGCTGGGGTCAAGCTGGTGCGCGTGCTGGGTAACCGCAACACAGAGGCTTTTGATCCCTTTTTGATGCTGGACGCCTTTGACTCGCACGATCCGCGCGACTATGTCAAGGGCTTCCCCTGGCATCCGCACCGGGGCATCGAGACGGTCACCTACCTGATCAAGGGCGATATCGAGCACGGCGACTCGCTGGGCAATCAGGGCAGCATCCTGGACGGCTGCTGCCAGTGGATGACGGCTGGAAGCGGCATACTGCATCAGGAGATGCCCAAACCCTCCGAGCGCATGCTGGGCCTGCAGCTGTGGCTCAACCTGCCCGCCAGCGCCAAGATGACCCATCCAAAGTACCACGATATCCGAGACGCCGATGTGCCGCGCGTCAAGGAAGAGGGCGCCGAGATCCGCGTGATTTCAGGCCACTACAAGGGCCAGGCCGGCGCCGCCCAAGGCGACCATGTCAAGATGACCATGCTGGATGTGGACCTGCAGCCGGGCGCGGACTTTCATATGGAGACGCCCAAGGATGAGACGCTGTTCACCTACCTGGTGGCCGGCGGCGGCGAGCTGGGCGCGGACAAACAGCCCATTCAGGAGAAGCACGCCGCGCTCTACACCACGGGCGACAATCTGTCCATCAAGGCGGGCGACAAGGGCCTGCGGCTGGTGCTGTGCATGGCCAAGCCCTTGAACGAGTCCATCGCCTGGGGCGGCCCCATCGTGATGAACACCCGCGAGGAGCTGCAAATGGCCTTTGACGAGCTGGACGCCGGTACCTTCATCAAGCACAAGGCATAACACGAACAGGAGCCAATCGACCGATGCAACGAGACACGCACTACGACATGCTGCCCGAGATCAGGGCGCGATTCTCCGCCCGCGCGCTGAGCGAGCGCCCGATTGAGCAGGACACCTACAACGCCCTGGTGGAAGCCGCCGGCCAGGCGCCCAGCTGCTTTAACGAACAGCCCTGGCGCTTCCTGATCGCCCGCGGCGAGCGCAAAGAGAAGCTGCTGGCCACCCTGACGGAGAAAAACCGCAGCTGGGCCTACCGCGCCGACGCGCTGATTCTGCTGCTGAGCAAGAAGACATTCACCCGCGGCGGCAAGCCTAACCCCTGGTACCTGTCCGACGCCGGCTGCGCGGCGGGCTTTCTGATGCTGGAGGCGCAGCGCCGCGGCCTTTACGCCCACCCCATGGGAGGCTTTGACCGGGCACAGGCCCGCCTCGCCTTTGAGATCGATGAGGACTATGAAGTCATCGAGGTCATCGCCCTGGGCGAGCCGGGCAATGTGGGCGATTTGCCCGAGGCCCTGCAGGCCACCGAGCACCCGCAGCCCAGGAAGCATTATTCAGAGCTGATGCTCTAAATCTATGGTGCCATGAGAGAACGCGCCTTTGGCGGCGCGTTCTCTCCATTGATTAGCTGACAAGTTATTTGCCTCACGGAAGGCTGGGTATACTCCCTACAATGGGCGGGGGCAGCAGCCCCCAGGAAAGGATGACGCGCACATGGACAGTCTACAGCGCATGCCGCTGCTTTTTGTTGGCCACGGCTCCCCGATGAACGCACTGGAAGTCAATGAGGATACGCTTTGCTGGCGACAGCTGGGCGAAAGCCTGCCGCGGCCAAAGGCCATCCTCTGCTTCAGCGCGCACTTCACCGCGCGGGGCAGCTTTGTGGTGGCGATCAAGGAGCCGGAGACCATCCATGACTTCTACGGCTTTCCCCAGGCGCTCTACGATGTGAGCTATCCGGCGCCGGGCGATCCGCAGCTGGCCCGCCGGGTACAGGCGCTCTTCCCCAGCAGCCTGCTGACCGGCGAGTGGGGCATCGACCACGGCGCCTGGAGCGTGCTGACACACATGTACCCCAAGGCCGATATCCCGGTGGTGCAGATGAGCCTCAACCTGTCGCTGACGGCGGACGAGCAGATGCACAAGGGCGAGCTGCTGGCGCCGCTGCGCGATGAGGGCGTGCTGATACTGGGCTCGGGCAACATCGTGCACAACCTGCACCGCATCGCCAACACCGATCAGCCCTTCAGCTGGGCCAAGGAGTTTGACAGCGCCGTCCATGACAAGATGATGGCGCTGGACAAGGCGGGCCTGGCCCATTACATGAGCCTGCACGGCGCGCTGCAGAGCGTGCCCACCAACGAGCACTTTGTGCCCCTGCTCTATGTGCTGGGCGCGGCGCATGAAGGCGAGCAGGTGCAGGCCTTCAACCGCCGCCCGGTGCACGGCAGCCTGTACATGACGGGCTACCAGATCGGATAATCATGAAGCGCATCATCATCACCAATTTCACCGACCCGGTCTGCTGCTGGTGCTGGGGCACCGAGCCGATTTTCCGCGCCCTGGAGACCCGCTATCCGGGCGACATCGAGTTTCGCTTCGTGATGGGCGGCCTGGTGCGCGATCTGTCGGATTTTTCAGATCCCGACAACGGCATCACCGCCACAGAGCCGGACGAGGTCAATGCCCAGGTAGCGGCCCACTGGCTGGAATCCTCACAGACCCACGGCATGCCCATCATGGTGGAGGGGATGCGGCTGTTCTCGCAGGAGCGGCCCAGCACCTTTCCGCAGAACATCGCCTACAAGGCCGCGCAGATCGCCAGCCCCGAGCGCGCCGACCTGCTGCTGCGCCGCCTGCGCGAGGGCAGCCTCGCCCAGGCCCTGCCCACCAGCGATCCGGATGTGATTGTAAGGCTGGCCCGGGCCTCCGGCATCGACATGCCGGCCTTTGAGCAGGCATTGCGCGATGGCAGCGCCCAGCGCGCCTTCCAGACCGACCTGGGCCTGGTGCAGGCCCTGGGCGTCAGCGGCTTTCCCACGGTGCTGATCAAGACCTCGCAGGCCCGGCAGATGATGATGCGCGGCTTCAACCGCTTTCACGACTACGAGCGCGCCATCAGCCAGCTGACCGATGGCGAGGTGCAGCCCCTGGCCTCCCCGCCGGAGGAAGAGGTGCTGCACTGGCTGATCGGCAAGGAAGGCGGCCGCCTGGCGGGCGAGGAAGTCTTGCAGGCCTTTGACTTTGACAGCCGCGCCCAGGGGGAAAGCTGGGTCGAGGGCCTGGTGCAGGCCGGGCGGCTGACAAAGGAAACCGTGGGCACAGGCTATATGCTGTCGCTGCCCTGAGCATCCTTCAACTGTAAACACATTTGCAATACTGAACGAAAGAGAAAACGCACAGATGGGCCGAGGATTTTTGATGGCTGCGCTAAGCCGAAAGAACGAAGCGTAGCGGCGCCTACGCTGAGTGAAAGAGACGACGCGCAGTCGCAAAAAGACCGGCTCATCGAAGCGTTTACGATTGAGTTCAGTATATGAACTGGCCGTCCGGTGCGTCCGGGCGGCTTTTTCGTGTGTCATACTGTTCACATACAATCCGTAACGCCATGAAGGGAGAGGCCCGTGATCCCGATGCTTTTGCTGGCTGCCTTGCCGGAGGAAGACCGGGACTTTGTGGCGCGCCTGTTTGGGACCTATCACCGATTGATGACAGCGCGGCTCTATCGCCAGACGGGTGACAGCCAGGTCACAGAGGATCTGCTGCAGGAGGTAGGGCTGGCGCTGTGCCGCCAGGTGAAGCATTTGCGGCGTCTGGACAGTAACATACTGCCCGCCTATATCGACTCTATGTGCAGGTACACCGCCATCGATTACCTGCGCAGGGCGCAGCGTGAGCGCAGGGAGCGTGTGGGTGACGGCGACAGCGCGCTGGGTTTTGTGCCCTCACAAGCGCCGGGCCCTGAGGAGCAGGTGATGCAGCAAGACCGTGTGGCCCGTGTACAGGCCCTGATGGCGCGCCTGTCGCCCAAAGAGCGGGAGGCCTTGCACCTGCGCTACTTCTTACAGCTGGATAACGCAGCCATCGCCCAGGCGCTGGACATCAGGCCCGCCAGCCTGCGGGTCTACATCTACCGGGCACGGGCAAAACTGGCAGCGATGCTCAGGGCGCAGGAGGAGGAAAACACGTGACAGACCACAAGCGCGATAGCGCAAGGCAGATGGACGCGCTGATCACAGACGCCCTCAGCCGTGAGGCGACGCAAAGCACAGATGACTTGCTGCGCCAGATGTCGGCAGGTCAGACACTGCCGACAGAGGATGAGGCCAAGCAAATGTATCGCAGTGCCTGGCCGGATATCCGGCGGGCTATCTATCAGGCGCTGCCTGAGAAGCGCAAGCCCTTTCAGCCCCTGCGGCTGCTGCGCGCGGCGGCAGTCATCCTCTGCGTCATCAGCCTGGGCTTGGCCACTGCCTATGCCACGATGCCGGGCTTTCG
>CAKTTM010000016.1 GCA_934615145.1 uncultured Clostridia bacterium
GCGCCATTCATCATCAACTTCATGTTGCCGGTGCCGCTGGCCTCCTTGCCGGCGGTGGACAGCTGCTCTGACAGGTCTGCGGCGGGGATGAGCATCTCGGCGGTGGAGACATTATAGTTTTCCACAAAGCAGACCCGCATCATGCTGCGCACGCGGGGGTTTTTGTCAATCAGGCGGCTGAGCGCCAGGATAAAGCGGATGATCATCTTGGCCTTGCTGTAGCCGGGGCTGGCCTTAGCGCCGAAGATGAACACGCGCGGCGCCATCGTAAAGCCCGGATCATCCATGATGCGGTTGTACAGCACCAGGATGTGCAGGGCGTTGAGCATCTGGCGCTTGTACTCGTGCAGGCGCTTGATCTGTACATCGAATATCGCCTGCGTATCCAGCTGCACGCCCTGACGCGCGGTCAGCCAGGCGGCGAAGTTATCCTTGTTGTGCTGCTTGATGCGGCTGAACTGCTCGCGGAAGGCGGCGTCGTCGCGGAAGGGCTTGAGCTTACTTAGCTCGCTTGGTTCCTGCTTCCAGCCCTCGCCGATGCTCTGGGTAATCAGCTCCGTCAGCCTGGGGTTGGCGCCCATCAGCCAGCGGCGGTGGGTGATGCCATTGGTGACGAAGCTGAACTTTTCAGGCGTCAGCTCATTGTAGTCGCGGAAAGTATCGGCCTTGAGGATGGCGCCGTGCAGCTTGCTGACGCCGTTGACTGAGTAGCTCAGCGCCACGCAGAGGTTGGCCATGTGCACCTGCTCGTAGGCCAGGATGGCCATCTGGGCGATGCGGTCCCAGTCGCCGGGGTACTTGTTCCACAGCATGTCGCACAGCCTGCGGTTCATCTCTTCCAGTATCATGTAGATGCGCGGCAGCTGGCGGCGGATCAGCTCCTGCGGCCAGCGCTCCAGCGCCTCCTGCATGACGGTGTGGTTGGTATAGGCCACGCAGCGCTGGATCAGCGCCTGCGCCTCGTTCCAGCCCAGGCCCTCCTCATCCATCAGCAGGCGCATGAGCTCGGGGATCACCAGGCCCGGATGCGTGTCGTTGATGTGGAAGACCACCTTTTCAGGCAGCAGGTGCCAGGCGTTCTTGCCAAAGCGGCGCTTGAAGTCGCGCAGCGCGTACTGCAGCGTGGCGCTGGTGAAGAAATAGTGCTGCGTCAGCCTCAGCGTCTTGCCCTCGTAGTGGTTGTCCTCGGGGTAGAGCACCTTGGAGATGACGGTGGCCAGATCCTGCTCCTTGGTGGCGTTGACATAGTCGCCGCTGGCAAACGCACGCAGGTCAAGGCTTGACTTGCTGCGCGCGCGCCACATGCGCAGGGTGTTGATGGTCTTGCCCTCATAGCCCACGATGGGCATGTCGTAGGGCAGGGCCTCCACCGTGCGGTAGTCCTCCAGATCATAGCGTATGTGGCCGTCGCCCATGTCGCGGGTGACAACGCGGCCTTCAAAGTGCACATCAACGGCGTCTTCAGGCGCCGCCACCTCCCAGACATTGCCGTTCTCCAGCCAGTCGTCTGGCAGCTCCACCTGCTGGCCGCCGGTCAGCTTCTGTCGGAAGAGGCCGTACTCATAGCGGATGGTGCAGCCCATGGCCGGCAGCCCCAGCGTGGCCAGGCTGTCCATAAAGCAGGAGGCCAGGCGGCCCAGGCCGCCATTGCCAAGGCCCGGTTCGGGCTCCTCGTTCATGATGTCCTGCCAACTGATCTCAAGCTCCGTCAGCGCCTTGGTGTAGGTATCGGTGGCGCAAAGGTTCAGCGCGTTGTTATACAGGCTCCTGCCCATTAAAAACTCTATGCTCAGATAATACAGCCGCTTGTCCTGGCTGTTTCTGTCCTGCTCGCGATAGGCCACCCAACGCTTCATGATCTGGTCGCGCATGGTGGAGGCGACGGCATTGTATTTCTGCTGCGGCGAGGCATCGGCCAATGTCCGGCCGTTGTATCGCTGCAGCTTTCCGATAATGGATTGCTTGATGGCATCCTTGTCAAAGTGCTTCTGTGGCATCTTGTCCTCCTGTGTCACTGGCCTGTCAGGCGAGGCGATTATAGCATAAGGCGAGCAACTCTGCCAAGAAAACGGTTTCGCCGACCAATCTATCTATGGTAGAATATCCCTCAGGAGGGCGCAAGATGATCGATATCTGGTGCGGGCGGGCCCACCGTCTGTGGGCGCCGATGGTAAAGCGCATCGCTGACAGCTACGCGGCTGGCGCCGATGTGCTGGTGCTGGTGCCCGAGCAGTATACCCTGCAGGCCGAGCGAGACCTGATGCGCGATATGGGCGTCAAGGGCTTCTTTCGCCTGGATGTGCTCTCACCCACGCGCCTGCAGTTTCGCGTGCTGGATGCCCTGGGGCAGGATCCCCGCGTGCCCATCGATGAGCGGGGCAAGGCCATCACGGTGGCCCGCGCGCTGCAGCAGGTGCGCCAGGGTCTGCACTACTATCAGGGCGCGCACGAGCGGCAGGGGCTTATCCAGCAGATGAGCAGCCTGCTGTCCACCCTGCGCTCGCTGAACCTTCGCCCCGAGCAATTGCAGGAGCTGGCACAGGGCCGCGGCGAGGGCGGCCTGGCCTACAAGCTGCGCGACAGCGCGCTGGTACTGGCCCGCTATGAGGCGCTGCTGAGCGATCAGTACGCCGATCAGCAGGCCATCCATCAGGATGTGCTGCGTCGCCTGCAGGCAAGCCAGCTCTACCGCCAGGCTGAGGTCTATGTCTATGGCTTTGACATACTGACCGAGCCCTTGACACAGACCCTGCTGGCGCTGGGCGCCCAGGCCAGGCAGCTGACGCTGACCATGGTCTGTGACAGGCTGCAGGCCCCCGACGGCGAGGCCTTCCAGGCGGTGCACCGCAGCCTGAACCGCTTCATGGACGGATTGAAAGAAAAGGGGCTCAAACACCGCTTCCAGTGGCTGACGCCCGAGGCGCTGCAGGCCCCGGCTGAAATCGCGCATCTGGAGCGCGAGCTGCTGGGCGTGCATCAGCCTGCCTTTGAGGGGCCGGCGCCCGCGATCCGCATCTATGCCGCCTCCACCCCCTATCAGGAGGCACAGCACCTGGCACGGGAATGCCTGCTGCAGCTGCGCGGCGGCGTCCAGGCGGAGCAGATCATGGTGATCTGCGGCAGCCTGCCCCAGTACGCCAGCCTGATACAGGCCACCTTTGCCGACTGGGGCATCCCCTGCTATATTGCCGACCGCTCGCCGCTGAGCGCGCATGCCATTGTGCGCTATCTGCTGGCGGCGCTGCGCTGCGCGGCCGATGGCTGGCGCCGGGAGGATGTTAACGATCTGATCAAGTCGGGCCTGAGCGATCTGGCCCCTGAAGAAGCCTGGCAGCTGGAGAACTACGCCCTGCAGTATGGTATTGCCGGCCGCCGCTGGATCAGCGCCTTCACCCGGGGCGAGGCGGCGCTACGCGCGCGCATGGAGCCGCTCAGGCAGCGGCTGACAGCGCCTGTCATCCACCTGCACAAGCAGCTGGTGGCGGCCCAGACCGCCGGGGAGTCGCTCAGCGCCGCGCGCGAGTTTCTTAGCCTCAGCCGCCTGGAGGACAAGGCGGCGGCGCTGGACAGGCAGCTGGGCCTGCATCACATGCCCAAGGAGGCCATGCAGCTGCGCCAGGTGCTGGGCAAGCTGGGCGAGGTCTTTGACCAGCTGATCGCCCTGATGGCTGATGAGCGGGTACCCATCAAGCACTTTGCCACCTGGCTGGAGGCGGCCTTGAGCGAGACCGACATCGGCAGCCTGCCGCCCGAGCGGCAGATGGTGCAGGTGGGGCAGCTGGGCAACCTGCTGGTCAATCGGCCGCGCGTGGTCTTTGTGCTGGGGCTCAATGACGGCGTGCTGGGCGCGCCTGAGGATCTGCTGCTCACCCGCGCCGAGGTGGAGCAGGTGGAGGCGCAGCTTAATGTCAGCCTGGGGCTCAGCCCGCAGGCCAAGGAAGAGATGGCGCTGCTGGACCTGTGGAAGGCGCTGTCCGCGCCCGGCGAAAGGCTCTTTCTCAGCTACGCCCTGGCCAATGAGGAGGGCGGCGCGCTGCGGCCGCTGACACAGCTCAAGCTCATCCAGCGCATGTTTGGCGGCATCATCGAAGAGGGCGGCGCCCTGGCCAGCGAGCGGGAGGATCAGGCGCTGCCGCCGGCACCCGCGCCCGCCCTGGACGCCATCGCCAGCCGCTGGCGGGAGGGCCAGCTCAGCGGCCCCTGGCAGGAGGCCTGGGCCTGGCTGTGCCAGCATGACAGCTGGCGGGCGGGAGCCGATAGACTGTCTGGCGCGCTCAGCGCCGAGACGCCCATTGACAGCATTGGGCAGGAGAAGGCATCGCATCTCTACCCCGAGGGCTCGTCCAGCGTCTCCCGGCTGGAGAGCTTTGCGCTGTGCCCCTATCAGCATTTCATGCGCTATGGCCTCCGCCCGCTGGAGCGCCAGGCCTGGCAGGTCAGCCCCGTGGACAGGGGCAACTTCTACCACGCGGCGCTGGAGCGCTTTGTGCGCCTGGCGATAGCGCATCCCCAGTGGCCCCAGGTCAGCCGGCAGGAGAGCGAGCAGCTGATGGACGAGGGCATGGCGCCGCTGCTGGCCGTCTGGGAGGAGCTGCCCTATCTGGACACCCACCGGCAAAAGTGGGTGTCGATGAGCTACCAGCAGCTGCTGCGGCGCATGGCCTGGACCATCACCCAGGGGGCGCAGGCCTCCAGCTTCAGGCCCGAGGACACCGAGCTGCGCTTTGGCCAGGGCGCGATGCAGCCGGCGGTGGCGCTATCCCTGCCCGATGGCCAGCAGCTTCAGCTGCATGGCACCATCGACCGGGTGGACCGCTATGTCGGCCCGCTTGGCGCCTACCTGCGCATCGTGGACTACAAGTCGGGGCGCACCGCGTTTGACCCTGCCAAGGTATGGGAAGGGGCGCAGCTGCAGCTGCTGATCTATCTGCAGGCAGCCCTCCTGGCCGATCCGGGGGCGCAGCCCGCCGGTGCTTTCTACCAGTGGCTGGGCGACCCCATCATCAACACCGAGGACGAGCATAAGGTGGACGAGCAGATCCTAAGCGCGCTGCGCATGAGCGGCATGGCATTGAGCGATGAGGATGTGGTCAGGCTGATGGACGCCGATCAGACCAGCCTGGGCAAGCTGTTTAACAAGGATGGCAGCCCTGGCAAGGGCAAGGCGCTGCTGGATTTGGCAGGCTTTGAGCAATTGTGCGCACACGGCCTGCGCAGGGCAGGGGAGCTGGCCCAGCGCATCCTGCGGGGCGATGCGGTGCGCAGCCCGCTGTTTGACGCGGCGCGCCGCGGCCCCTGTGAGCATTGCCGCTTCGGCGGCATCTGCCGCATCGATGCCCTGGACGGGCGGGGCAGGCGCAGAATGCCCAAAATGGCGCTGGATGAGCTGTTGCAGCGCGCCCAGGATGAGGCCGAGGGGAACAGCAGGTAAAAAGTACTGGTATTTTAACACCACATGGGGTATACTCCTATCACAGCAACTACATCAGAAGGGGGAGTGACCCAATTGATTCAAGTCATCCATGGCAAGAAGGGTTCCGGTAAGACCAAGAGAATCATAGACATGGCCAACAACGCCGTTAAAGACCAAAACGGTGTTGTTGTCTTTATTGACGACGATAACCGGTATATGTTCGATGTGCAGCAGCCGGTGCGCTTCGTCAACGCCGGTGAGTACGGCATGAGCAGCCCCGAAATGTTCTACGGCTTCCTCTGCGGCATGGTATCGCAGAACTTCGACATCGCCTATGTCGTCATCGATGCCTTCCTGAAGCTGGTCAATGTCAAGCCCGACGAGACCGAATGGTTCTTCAAGAAGCTCGAGCAGCTGGCCGAGCGCAGCAACATTACCTTTGTCTTATCCGTCAGCGCCGACGACAGCGAGTCCCCCGACTACATCCAGAAGTACTTCATATGAAAAAATGGCTCTGTAAGGTCTGCGGCTACATCCACGAGGGGCCTGAGCCGCCGCCCATCTGCCCTGTCTGCAAGGTGGGGCCGGAGCGCTTTGAGCTGATCGAGGAGGGTTTAAGCCACAGCCAGCAGCACAAGCTGGGCATCGCGCGCGGCCTGGACGAGCAGCTGGAGCAGGGCCTGCGCCAGCAGACTCAGCAGGCGGGCGAGCGGGCAGGGCTGCTAAGTGCCATGGCCCGCGCGGCAGACCGTGAAGGTCTGCCCGAGGTGGCAGCGGCGCTGACGCGCTTTGCGCAAATGCAGACGCAGCAGGCCGGCCGCCTCAGTGAACTGATGGGCGACAAGCTCAGCGCCTCCACCCAGCAGAACCTGAAAGAGGCCGTAAAGGCCCTGAGCCAGGGCAGCGAGGCTAAGGCAAAGCTGGCCGACATCGCCAAGGCCTCCGGCTTTGACGCCATCCAGGAGGCCCTCAACGAACTGGCCCGCGACGAGGCAGATCAGAGCCAGGCGCTGGCCGGACAACTCAAGCGTTACTTCAGCTAATACTGATGAGTTCAGTATAGTTCTCCGCGCGGGCAGCCGCGCCCTGTGCACCCCTATCTGGATGCTCGCATCCACGCGGGGTGCACCTTCTATGATCAGCGCCATCAGCATCAGAAAGTAGGGCAGCATGAGCCAGGCAGATATCACTTTCATCAACAACTGCAAGCAGATCTTGTCCCAGGGTGTCTGGGACAGGGATCTGCCCGTGCGCCCCAGATGGCAGGATGGCCAGCCCGCCCACACCATCAAGTGCTTTGGGCTGTGTAACCGCTATGATCTGTCGCAGGATTTCCCGGCGATCACGCTGCGGCGCCTGCCGATCAAGAGCTGTACGGACGAGCTGCTGTGGATATGGCAGAAAAAATCCAACAACATCAAGGATTTGAAAAGCCATGTCTGGGATCAGTGGGCGGATGAAAGCGGCAGCATCGGCAAGGCCTACGGCTATCAGATGGGGGTCAAGCACCAGTACAAAGAGGGCCAGTTTGACCAGGTGGATAGGGCGCTCTTTGACCTCAAGCACAACCCCAGCTCGCGGCGCATCATCACCAACCTCTATGTGCATCAGGACTTGCACGCCATGGCGCTCTACCCTTGCGCCTATTCGATGACATTCAATGTGTCGGGCAAGAAGCTAAACGCCATCCTGCACCAGCGCTCGCAGGACATGCTGACGGCCAACCACTGGAATGTGGCGCAGTACGCGGTGCTGGTGCACATGTTTGCCCAGGTCAGCGGCCTTGAGGCGGGCGAGCTGCTGCATGTCATCGCCGATGCCCATATCTATGACCGTCATGTCCCCATCGTGGAGGAGCTGATCAGCCGGACGCCCTATCCGGGGCCGCAGCTGCGGCTCAATCCCGATGTGCAGGACTTCTACGCCTTCACGCCCGACGACGTGGCGCTGGAAGGCTACCGCTGCCACACGCTGGAGGCCAGCGTGCCGGTGGCCATCTAAGGGGGCGGCATGCAGGCGATCGTAGCGGTAGATCAGGGCTGGGGCATCGGCAGGGAGGGCGGTATGATATACGAGCTGCCTGGCGACTTGAAGTACTTTGCCAGCCAGACCAGGGGGCATGTGGTGGTGATGGGCAGGGCAACGCTGCTGTCGTTGCCGGGCGGCCAGCCGCTCAAGGGCAGGCACAACATCGTCCTCACCCGAGACCAGGGCTATCAGCTGCCCGGCGCCGTCGTGGTGCACGATCTGGCCGGGCTGGCCCAGGCCATCGCGCCCTATGACAGCCAGGAGGTCTTTGTCATCGGCGGGCAGAGCGTCTATGAGCAGCTGATCGACTACTGCGATACGGCGCTGGTCACCCGGATTGAGGCGCAGCGCCCGGCCGACCGCTATTTCCCGGACCTGGACAATCGAGAGCATTGGTCGCTGGAAGCGTGCGGGCAGCCACAGCGGGAGAACGGCATCGACTACCGCTGGTGCAGCTATCAGAATGCCCGGCCGCTGCCCCTGATCGCCGCGGAATAAAGCGGCCACAAAAGTAACAATTGCAATCATAGCCCCGCCGCCTGACCTGGCGCGCGGGGCTTGTGGTATTATGTACACAGGGATTTCGGCAGGGGGTGGCGGTGTGAAGGTCTTGATCGTGGGCGGCACAGGGCTGCTGGGCAGCGAGGGGGCGAGGGTGCTATGCGCCCGCGGGCATGAGGTGGTGTCGCTGGCGCTGCCCGGCCTGCCGGAGGGCTTTGAGGCGCCGCCTGGCATGCAGCTGCACTTTGGCAGCTATCTGGACATGGCAGACGAGGCGCTGCTGGACCTGATGGCAGGCTATGAGGGCTTTGTGTTTGCCGCTGGCGTCGACGAGCGGGTGGAAGTGCCAAAGCCCGCCTATCAGACCTACCATCGCTTCAATATCGCGCCGCTGGAGCGCCTGCTGCGCCTTGCCAAGCAGGCCGGCATCCGCCACGCGGTGGTGCTGGGCAGCTATTTCAGCCACTTTGCAGGGCTTCATCCGGACTGGCAGCTGACGCGCTGGCATCCCTATATCAAGAGCCGCATCGACCAGGAGGACCTGGCGCTGGGCTTTCAGGGGCCGGACT
Organism: uncultured Clostridia bacterium; assembly: GCA_934615145.1. Lineage (GTDB taxonomy): Bacteria > Bacillota > Clostridia > Christensenellales > Aristaeellaceae > UBA1038. Next base: position 8,512 of record CAKTTM010000016.1, read on the forward strand.
TTGATGTCAGCCTGCTGCAGCTGCCCTATATATTTGGCGCGCAGCCGGGCCGCAAGCCGGTCTGGGTCTTTCTGGTGGACATCATCCGCAGCATGCCCCTGGCCACCTTCTACCCCAAGGGCGGCACCACCATGGTGACAGCCCGGCAGGTGGGCCAGGCCATCGCCGGCGCGGTGGAGAGCAGCCGCGGCGCCAGGCTCTGGCCCATCGGCTGGGACAACATGACCTGGAAAAGCATGTTTGGCATCATGCACCGCCATCTGGGCATGCCAAGGCGCAAGGTCGTCACCGTGCCCACCTTCTTGTTTCGCCTGTCGGCCTGGCTGATTCGCTATCGCCAGCGCAGGCGAGGCATCGAGGGCGGGCTTGACCTGGTGCGCTTTGCCGACACCATGAGCCGTGAATTATACATCGACAAAGCCCTGGGCAGCCTGCCCCTGGGCGTCACCGATGACGACATCGACGCCGCCATCGGCGACTCCATGCGCCAGAGCCTGGCCGCAGGGGAAAAGGCCGGGATGATCGAGATGAAGGGCGATTAATACCAATCTCACTCCCTATTGCATCGTCGCGCTTGGTCTTTTGCTTTGGCGCCATGTCGCTGCTCGCTTCGCGTAGCGCCGCTACGCTAAAGCTCGACTGCTCCTCGCGTCAGCGCAAAATACCTGCCCGCTTTGGATGCAATAGCGATTTCGATTGGTATGAAGCCTCTGTTATAGTGGTTCGATCTGCGGGATGAAGCCGATCTCCTCAGGCTCATCCTGGAGCCGCACATGCCACCAGCCGTCCATCAGGCCCATCACCTCGATGGTCTGTCCGCCCTGGTAGCTGGTCTTGATGTTGGAGGAGGCATAGGGCTCATAATACAGCTGCCAAAGCTTGGTCATATGATAGACAGGCATGGCTGAGCGCACAGTCATCATGGCGTCGCCAAAGGCCAGGAACTTGCGCATCATATAGCCCTGCCTGTCCCAGCCTATCCACACCTTGACCCAGTCGCCGCCCTTGTCCTCCAAGACGGTGACCGGCACGCCGCTGTAATAGCGACCGATCATGTCCGCGTTTTTGCGGGGCTCTTTGCGCAGGTTGAGCCGGTCAGCGGGGTTGGGGTTGCTGATGAGGGCATCGGCTTGACCATGTGGTTTGCCCGTTGGCATCCAGTAGGGATCGGGCAGCTGGTCAAAGGAAAAGCTGCTCAAATCCCGCTTGCTGTCATCCCTTACCCAGTCCTGATAGGGATGATCGAGATAGCGGCGCCTGCCCTGATCAAACTGCATCATCCCCGACTGCCCTTCATGACCATAGAAGCAGAGCATCCAGCGGCCCTGCGCGTCCTTCTCCCAGATGCTTGAGCGCACACAATACTCGCCATTGCCGTCATCGCCATAGATGTGCAGCGCCGTGCCATAGAACTCACGCCTGTTGCCCTGCACGTCCTCATAGCTTTCAAGCAGCTGGCCGCCGCTGGCATCATTGAGTCCCATGGTGATGTGCTCACCTTGGGGGAGTGAAGCCGGATTGTCAAACAGCAGCGTCCAGCCTTCGCCTGCCTGCTGCAAGACCAGCAAGGTGTTTTTGGCCTTGCTTTTCATCGTTAAGAAGGCGGTGTCGCCGCCAGCTGGCTGGGCCCAGCCGGTCAGCCGCCAGGCAGCGTAGGGAGAAGCGCCCAGCCAGTCTTTGGCGCTTTGCGGCATATGCTTTGGCGCGGCAAATATAAGGCCCTGCGTTGCCAACAGGCTGAGGAACTCGCCCCGTGGGTAAGTGCTTATCTGGGTGCTGAAGGGCAGCCTCTTTTGCGCGCTGAGCAGCTGCGGCTCGCCCTGCATCTGCTTGCCCTGCACGCTGTCACGGACATAGTGGTATCTTTGCCCCGTGATGCCCTCAGGCGTCTGGCGCAGGATAAGGCCCTGCTCTGCCAGCGGCCTGATGTCAAGGGGCATGCTCAGGTCGGCCTCTTTGAACCAATAGTTGCCCTGGTCGTATTCAAACCAGAAGCACTCCCAGTAGCCTTTGCCATTCTGGTCAAAATGGCTGTGCACCAGCTCCGGCATGCCGGGTTCCTCACTGTTCATGAATTGCAGTGTTCCAAGCTCATAAGAGGGACTGTAGAAACCCCAATTTTCCCTATGCTTCCAGCGATCGCCTACCTTGTCCAGACGGAAGAGCAGCTGGGCTTGGTCCTTATGGCTAAACAAGATAACCAGTATGATACCCCGCTGTTCGTCATGAAAGAGGCTGTCGTAGCTCATCTGCTTGTAGCTGTCGTCCCAGTCAAAAGCCTCCCAGGCCCCCAGCTCCTGCAGCCTGTCGATGCCCTGCGCTGACATCGGCATCAGCGCCGCCAGCAGGCACAGCGCTATCCACAGCGCCAGTGATCGTAAATATCGCATGCCTTGCCTCCTTGTCTTGCCCCGCCCATAGAACGCGGCACAGGCTGCCTTTCCTGCGCCCCTTGTGGCAAAAACTACTTGCGCCATTGGCTTGACAGCCCCTGGGCGCATCTATATACTGTGGTTCCCAAGCCAATAATGGGGCTGGTACCCACAATATATTGTATACACGGAAAGGGCAAGCCATGACTCAGATAATGAGCCCGGGCAGGGAGATCATCAAGCGCAGCGGCAAGACCGAGGGCTATGACAACAACAAAATCAAGAACGCGGTGCGAAAGGTGTTCATTGCCACCAGCGCGCCGCTGGAGGAGGCGGCGCTTGACCGCCTGATTGAGCGTGTGGAGCAGCTGATGGCGCAGCTGAGCCAGCCACTGACGGTAGAGGCCGTGCAGGACATGGTGGAGCGCGCGCTGATGGAGGCCGGCAGCTTTGACCAGGCCAAGGCCTATATCCTCTACCGCGATACCCGCCGCAAGAAGCGTGAGGAGCGCCAGAAGCTGATGGGCTTCTTTGGCGACTTTGAGGCGCTGGGCGATGTGCTGCTGCAGATTGAGCAGGATTTCCCTCAGGAGGAGTACGACATCAGCCATCTGCACCGCAAGTTCCTGTCCTTCTACAAGGAGGACAAGGATCTGGAGGAGCGCATGGGCCTGCTTACGCGTTCGGCCATCGAATTGACCGACAAGGAGGCCGCCCGCTGGGAGATGATCGCCGGCCGGCTGTACAATTGCTTCTACCTGCATCAGATGGATCAGCGCATGCGGGCACTGGGCCTGCACCGCTTTGAGGACAAGGTCAGCTACCTGACCGAGCAGGGGCTCTACGCCGTCCAGGCGCTGCAGACCTATACGCCCGCCCAGCTGCGGGAGGCGGCTACATTTATGCAGCCCGAGCGCGATAAGCTGCTGCCCTATTCGGGGCTGGAACTGCTGACCAAGCGCTACACCATCCGTGATCGCTCGCACCGCTCGCTGGAAACCATTCAGGAGATGTACCTAAACATCGCCCTCTTCCTGGCCATTCCGGAGCTGGAGGAGAAGCGGCTGTACTGGGTCAAGCGCTTCTACGACATGCTGTCCACCCTCAAGGTGACCATGGCCACCCCCACACTGGCCAACGCGCGCAAGCCCTACCACCAGCTCAGCTCCTGCTTTATCGACACCGTGCCCGATGACCTGCAGGGCATCTACCACAGCATTTCGAACTTCGCCAATGTCTCCAAATATGGCGGCGGCATGGGCCTTTACTTTGGCAAGGTGCGCAGCCAGGGCTCGGACATCCGCGGCTTTGAGGGCGCGGCAGGCGGCGTCATCCGCTGGATACGCCTGGCCAATGACACCGCGGTGGCCGTTGACCAGCTGGGCGTGCGCCAGGGCGCGGTGGCGGTCTATCTGGATGTCTGGCACCGCGACCTGCCTGAGTTCTTGCAGCTGCGCACCAACAACGGTGACGACCGCATGAAGGCACACGATGTCTTCCCCGCCGTCTGCTACCCGGATTATTTCTGGCAGCAGGCCGAGCACAACATCGAGGGCGACTGGCATCTCTTTGACCCCCATGAGATCGAGACCCGCAAGGGCTATTGCCTGGAGGACAGCTTTGGCGAGGAGTGGAAGGCCAAGTATCTGGACTGCGTGCAGGACAGCCGGCTGAGCCGCCGCAGCATCCCCATCAAGGAGCTGCTGCGCCTCATCATCAAAAGCGCGGTGGAGACCGGCACACCCTTTGCCTTCAACCGCGACGCCGTCAATGAGGCCAACCCCAACAAGCACAAGGGCATCATCTACTGCTCCAACCTCTGCACCGAGATCGCGCAGAACATGAGCGCGGTCAGCCAGGAGGAGCAGCGCATCGAAACCGTCAACGCCGAGACCGTGGTCGTCACCGTCACCAAGCCGGGCGACTATGTGGTCTGCAACCTGGCCAGCCTGAACCTGGGCAAGATCGATGTGGATGACCCGCAGGAGATGCGCGACATCATCACCTCCTCCGTGCGGGCGCTTGACAATGTCATTGAGCTGAATTTCTTCCCCGTGCCCTATGCCAAGATCAACAACGGGCTCTATCGCCCCATTGGCCTGGGGGTATCGGGCTACCATCACCTGCTGGCGCTCAAGCAGGTGGCCTGGGAGACGCAGGAGCATCTGGACCTGGCCGACCGCGTGTTTGAGGACATCAACTACTACACCATCAGCGCCAGCCGCGAGAACGCCGTGGAAAAGGGCCGCTACCCCTACTTTGAGGGCAGTGAGTGGCAGACGGGCGAATACTTCAGCCGCAGGGGCTACGACTCAGACCGCTGGCAGCAGCTCAAGGCCGAGGTGGCCCGCGACGGCCTGCGCAATGGCTACCTGCTGGCCATCGCGCCCACCAGCTCCACCAGCATCATCGCCGGCACCACGGCGGGCATTGACCCAATCATGAGCAAGTTCTATTATGATGAGAAGAAGAGCGGGCTGATACCGCGCGCCGCGCCCGATCTGGACTTCAACACCTGGTGGTTCTACAAGAGCGCGCACCAGATCGACCAGAGCTGGTCTGTCCGCGCAGGCGCCATCCGCCAGCGCCACATCGATCAGGCGCAGAGCATGAACCTCTACATCACCAACGACTACTCCTTCCGCCAGATACTCTCCCTCTACTTCCTGGCCAACCAGCTGGGCGTCAAGACCCTCTACTACATCCGCTCCAAGTCCCTGGAGGTGGAGGAGTGCGAGAGCTGCTCGACCTGATCAGCAAAGATTAGGAATGAGGGATTAGGAATGAGGAATGGCGCAAGCCGCGCGCGGCACAGCAGCTGATGGCCTCCCCTTGTCAGGCAAAGACAAGTCCTGCCCAAACTTAATGCCTCATTCCTCATTCCGCATTAATACAACGGAGGTAAGCATGTCCAAGACCGAACTGCCCAAAAAGCCCCTCTTCAACCCCCAGGGGGATACCGAGATCGCGCTCAGGCGCGTGATCGGCGGCAATCCCACCAACCTCAATGACTTCAACAACATGAAGTACCAGTGGGTCAGCGGCTGGTACCGCCAGGCGATGAACAACTTCTGGGTGCCAGAGGAGATCAACCTGGCGCCGGATAAGAAGCAGTATCCCCACCTGGCGCCGGCAGAGCGCAGGGCCTATGACAAGATACTGTCCTTCTTGATCTTCCTGGATTCCATCCAGACGGCCAACCTGCCCAATGTGGGCCTGTACATCACGGCCAATGAGATCAACCTGTGCCTGGCGATACAGACCTTCCAGGAGGCCATCCACAGCCAGAGCTACAGCTACATGCTCGACTCCATCTGCGAGCCGCACGAGCGCGACAGCATCCTCTTCCAGTGGAAGGACGACGAGCACCTGCTGCGCCGCAACACCTTCATCGGCGAGCAGTACAACCGCTTCCAGGAGGAGAAGACGCTGCAGAACTTCATGCGCGTGGTGGTGGCCAACTATATCTTAGAGGGCATTTACTTCTACTCTGGCTTCATGTTCTTCTACAATCTGGGCCGCAACAACCGCATGCCAGGCTCCGTGCAGGAGATCCGCTACATCAACCGCGATGAGAACACCCACCTGTGGCTGT
>CAKTTM010000017.1 GCA_934615145.1 uncultured Clostridia bacterium
ACTGTCCACAGAGTTATCCACATGTTGAGCCCCAAAAAGGCACCGAAAGCCCGACTGAGCCTGCCAAAGGTAAAATATAGGTAAATCTTGCCCTAAGTTATCCACAGGTGGCCACCTGCCTTTTCCCCAGAGACTGTCCACACGAACAGAGATTCTGTTCGCCCCAGACTTTGTTTCGAAATGTTTAAGAATATGCATCAGACCGCTGTCCAGGGCAGAAACAGGGTATGGAAAGGCCGCCGCTCCGGGGAGCGACGGCCTGGGTCATTGAACTGATCAGCGGCTGAGGATGGTGGCCTCAGTCTCCTTGTCAAAGAAGTGCAGCCTGGAGGTGTCAAAGGCAACCTTGATGTCGTCGCCGGTGCGAGTCTTGGTGCGCGGGTCGACGCGGGCGATCACGTTGTCTTCCTTGCCTGAGGTGGAGAAGTACAGGTAGGTCTCAGAGCCCATCAGCTCGGTGACCTCCACATGCACATCGACCGTGCTGTCCGGATGGGCAGCCACATCTTCGGGAGCATCGGAGATGTTCTCGGGACGGATGCCCATGACCACTTCCTTGCCGATATAGCTCTCGTCCACCAGCTTCTTGACCTTCTCGTCGGGCACCAGTATCTTGCTCTCGCCAAAGAGGGCGTAGACCTTGCCGCCTTCGGAGACCAGCTTGGCGTCGAAGAAGTTCATCTGCGGGCTGCCGATAAAGCTGGCCACGAACTTGTTGTGGGGATAGTCGTAGTTGTTCTGCGGGGTGTCCACCTGCTGGATGAAGCCGTCCTTCATGATGCAGATGCGCGAGCCCATGGTCATGGCCTCGGTCTGGTCATGGGTGACGTAGATGAAGGTGGTCTGCAGGCGCTGGTGCAGCTTGGTGATCTCGGTACGCATGGCCACGCGCAGCTTGGCGTCCAGGTTGCTCAGCGGCTCGTCCATCAGGAAGACCTTGGGCTCACGCACGATGGCACGGCGCAGCGTGGTGGACTTGCCGCAGCCCGAAGGGCCAACCAGTACGACAAACTCCTTGTCTTCAATGTCCAGGGTGAAGTCGCTCACCGCGGTCACGCCGCCGGGATAGACCTTGTAGATGTGCTTGAGTGTTACACTTGCCATGGATATCCTCCTTTTAGATGAGGCGTCACCCGGATAAGAGGACGCCAGACTGACCATAGCTGCATTATAAAGGGCCCCGCGCGCCTTGACCAGTCCGGAAACCTCACAAAGATTGCCTGGTCTCTTTGTGCACTTTCTTGTGCAAGCTGGGCGAAATTTCGCCGATGCGGCTGTGCTATACTGTTGTCTAAGGAGGGATTGTGATGAATCAGGAGCAGATCCAGGCGCTGGCCAGGCTGGTGGCCGAAGCCAAGCGCATCGTTTTCTTTGGCGGCGCAGGCGTGTCCACGGAGTCCGGCATACCAGATTTCCGCAGTGCCACAGGGCTCTACAGCGGGCAGCAGAGCGTCTCGCCCGAAGCGCTGCTGCATCACAGCTACTTCATGGCGGATCCAGAGGGTTTTTATGATTTCTATCGCGGGCACATGCTCTTCCCCGATGCCCCGCCCAACGCCGCGCACAAGACGCTGGCCAAGTGGGAGCAGCAGGGCAGGCTCAGCGCCGTGATCACGCAGAACATCGACGGCCTACACCAGGCGGCCGGCAGCCAGACGGTCCATGAGCTGCACGGCAGCGTCCACCGCAACCATTGCCTCAGCTGCGGCAAGCCGCAGGGGCTTGACAGCATCCTGCATTCAAGCGGCGCGCCCCGCTGCAACTGCGGCGGGCTGATCAAGCCCGATGTGGTGCTCTACGGCGAGGGCCTGGACGACCAGGTGGTCAGCCAAGCCATACAGGCCATCGCCGCCAGCGATCTGCTGATCATCGGCGGCACCAGCCTGAGGGTCTATCCGGCGGCCGGCTTTGTGCGGGGATACCGCGGCAAGCTGGTCATCATCAACATGAGCGGCACCGACATGGACGGCGAGGCCGAACTGCTGATCAGCGCCCCCATCGGCCAGGCCCTGCAGGCGGCGGATGCCCTGCTAAGTTAAGAGTCGGAATCGAAAATCTCGTCTGTCCTCAGCGGCCGCCTCAAGCAGTTCCAATAATTGCTGCCCATAGTGGCCCAGGCTGTTGAGCATAGCCTGCGGGTGGCGCAGTCTGATCTCGATATCAGTGAGCTCCCCCAGGCAGTCGTTCAAAGCATCCAGGTTGCGGCCGTAATGCTCGGGCAGCGACAGCGCCTCTTTCAGCACGCGGTGCAGCTTGTCCCTGCTGTCCATGTCCCGGCCGTCCAGTGTGATCACGCGCATCTCATGGCCCTCCGTGCAGCAGTGTGAAGCTCTCATAGTGGTCATCAGTATAGTAGATCAGCCCGTCATTGGAGTAGACGATGCGCCTGGCGCCGCGGGAATCCGCGCCCCAGGTGCCAATGTCGCACTCATAATAGCTGCGGCCCCTGGCATGCGGCAGCAGCTCTTCATAGTTGCCAAAGCGGTCGCCGCCGATCAGCTTGCCCGGCGCGTAGCGGGCCAGGCTGCCGCCCGTCCAGCCCAGTTTCCTGGCCTCAGCCTTGGTGATGTAGTAGTCAGGCAGCCTGCCGTTTTCGATCAGATAGGCGGCCACGCCATCCCTCTCCCCCGGCCTGGCCTCCGGTGCGGGTCTGGACGTGCTAGTTGGGGCGGCGGCTTGGACAGCCGGGGCCGTCTGGCGCGCCGTGGGCCCTGGGCTAGGCTCTGGCCTCACGCCCCGGCGCGACATGCCCACAAAGAATGCCAGGGTCAGGGCGATCAGAACGATCAGCGGCCCCAGTTTGATCTTGCGTTTTTGCATAGAGTCCCTCCTGTGATGTGCATCAGCATAGCACGCTGAGGGGTCAGCGTAAAGCCCTGCCAAAGCGCCGTCACGGGCTGTATACCCAAGGAAATCTATGTTATAATCTGAGATTGGGGGGTGTTGATATGAAAATTGATTTGTCTGGCAAGCTGGCCCTGGTCACGGGTGCCACGGGGCAGTTGGGGCGCGTGATCGCGCTGAGTCTGGCGCAGTGCGGCGCGGATGTGGTCATCCATTATCTGCAGAATGAAGCAAAGGCGGATGAGTTGGTGGCCAGCATCGAGGCTTTGGGCCAGCGCGCCATCAAGGCGCAGGCCGATGTCACCGACAAGCAGAGCGTGGACGCCATGGCGGCCCAGGTCAAGGCGGCCAACAAGGCGCCTGAGATCGTGATCGATTGCGCCGTCAGCCAGTACACCTGGCTGCCGCTGTTGGAGCAGGACATCAGCTGCTACGAGGATCAGTTCCGCAGCTGCGTGATGCAAAATGTGCTGATGGCCAAGGCCTTCATCCCCGATATGATTGAGCGGCAATATGGCCGCTTCATCGGCATCAACACCGAGTGCGCCATGCAGTGCCTGCCCACGCAGTCCGCCTATGTGGCGGGCAAGCGCGGCATGGACGGCATCCTGCGCGTGCTGGCCCGCGAGGTGGGCGAGCATGGCATCACGGTCAACCAGGTGGCCCCCGGCTGGACCATCAGCGACAATGACCGTGAGAAAGGCACCGAGCGCAACCCGGCCTATGAGGCCCACACCGCCCTCAAGCGCCGCGGCACCGATCAGGAGATCGCCAATGCCGTGGCCTTCCTGGCCAGCGACCTGGCCAGCTTCATCACCGGCGTCTACCTGCCCGTCTGCGGCGGCTATGTGATGCCGGCTATCTGAAAGGAACACAATGGCCCAGACCTACACAGCACAAAACCTGCAAGTATTGGATGGCCTGGACGCGGTCAGGATGCGTCCTGGCATGTATATAGGCTCCACCGGCAGCCGCGGCCTGCATCACCTGCTATGGGAGATCGTGGACAACGGCATCGACGAGGTGGCCAACAACTATGCCACCGAGGTCAGCGTCACGCTGCACAAGGATGGCTCCTGTTCCGTTTGGGACAATGGCCGCGGCGTGCCGGTGGACAAGCATCCCCAGCTTGGCATCAGCGGCATTGAGCTGATCTACACCAAGCTGCATGCCGGCGGCAAGTTTGACGGCAAGAACTATAACTTCTCCGGCGGTCTGCACGGCGTGGGGGCCTCTGTGGTCAACGCCCTGTCCAAATGGATGACGGTGGACAGCTACCGCGACTGGGAGCACTGGCAGATGCGCTTTGAAAGCGTCTGGGACCCCAAGGAGAAGAAGATACGCTCCGGCCATCCGGTCAGCGGCCTGGAAAAGATAGGCAATACCCGCAAGCGGGGCACCCTGGTGCGTTTCCTGCCAGATGACAGCGTATTTGAAGAGACGCAGTGGAATGCCGAGCTGATCGCCCGGCGCCTGCGTGAGCTGGCCTATCTCAACAAGGGGGCGCGCATCTCCTTTAGCGATGAGCGGGCGGCGGCGCCGGACAATGAGTCGATGCTCTTTCAATATGATGGCGGCATCGCCGACTATGTGCGCTACTTAAACCTTGACAAGACGCCAGTGCACCCCAGCCCCATCGTCTTTGAGGCGCAGAAGGATGGCATCGAGCTTAGCTGCGCGATGCAGTATACCGACGCCTACACCGAATCCATCTACAGCTATGTCAACAATATCCCCACCGCCGAGGGCGGCACGCACGAGACCGGCTTTCGCGCGGCGCTGACCAAGGCCATGAACGACTATGCCCGCAGGATAGGGGTCTTGAAAGACAAGGACCCGGGCCTGGCCGGTGAAGACTACCGCGAGGGTCTAACGGCGCTGCTGTCGGTCAAGGTGCATAACCCGCAGTTTGAGGGCCAGACCAAGGGCCGCCTGGGCAATACCGAGGTCAGGCCGGCGGTGGAGAGCATGGTGGGCCTGCGGCTGCAGGAGTTCCTGGAGGATCTGAAAAACGCAGAGCTGGGCCAGCAGATCGTGGACAAGGCGCTGCGCGCCGCGCGCGTGCGCGAGGCATCGCGCAAGGCGCGCGAGGTGGCCCGCGCCAGGAATGAGCTGGAGGCAGCGCCTCTGGTGGGCAAGCTGTCCAGCTGCACCGGGCGTAACCCGGTGGAGAATGAACTGCTGATCGTGGAGGGCGACAGCGCCGGCGGCAGCGCCAAGCAGGGCCGTGACCGCCGCTTCCAGGCCATCCTGCCGCTGCGCGGCAAGCCGCTCAATGTAGAGAAGAAACGCCTGGACCAGGTGCTCAACAATGAAGAGTTCCGCTCGGTGATCACGGCGCTTGGCACCAACATCGATGAGGACTTCACGCTGTCCACACTCAAGTACCACAAGGTCATCATCCTCTCCGACGCCGACCAGGACGGCGCCCATATCCGCGCCATCCTGCTGACCTTCTTCTTTCGCTACATGCGAGAGCTCATCGCCAATGGTCATGTCTACATCGGCATGCCGCCGCTGTATCTGGTCAGAACCAGTTCCGGCGCGCACTATGCCTATGACGACAAGGAGCTGGCGCGGCTGACCAAGGGCGTCAAAAACTACACCCTGCAGCGCTACAAGGGTCTGGGCGAGATGAACCCCGAGCAACTGTGGGAGACCACGATGGACCCCATGCAGCGCAAGCTGATGCAGGTGACACTGGAGGACGGCGCGCAGGCCGACCGGCTGATCACGGTGCTGATGGGCGACAAGGTGGAGCCCCGCCGCGAGTACATCAGCAAGTATGCCGACTTCAACAAGCCCGACGCTTTCAGCCAGAGAAGCCAGGCGCTGATCTACTCCCCCCACAGCACAGCTGAGGTGACAGCCGATGCCTAAGAAAGTACAGCCACCCGAGCAGGACCGCTCAGAGATCATACAGACGCCCCTTGAGGATGTGCTGCACCGCAGCATGATGCCCTATGCCGAGCATGTCATTTTAGAGCGCGCCATCCCCAGGGTGGAGGATGGCTTGAAGCCCGTGCAGCGCCGGGTGTTATATACCATGCAGGAGCTGGGCATGACGCCCGACAAGCCGCACCGCAAGTGCGCCCGCATCGTGGGCGACTGCCTGGGTAAATACCACCCCCACGGTGACTCCAGCGTCTATGAGGCCCTGGTGCGCCTGGCGCAGCCCTTTTCCATGCGCGGCATGCTGGTGGACGGCCATGGCAACTTTGGCTCCATCGACGGCGACTCCGCCGCCGCTATGCGCTATACCGAGGCGCGCATGGCGCCGCTGGCCACCGAGATGCTGCGCGATATCGCCAAGGACACCGTGCCCTTCAGGCTCAACTTTGACGACACCTTAAAGGAGCCCGACCTGCTGCCTGCCCGCTACCCCAACCTGCTGGTCAATGGCGCCAGCGGCATCGCGGTGGGCCTGGCGACCAATATCCCCCCGCACAACCTAAGAGAAGTCATTGAGGCGGTCAAGCTTGTCATCGACAAGCCAGGCGCTACGCCGGAAGAGATCATGCAGGTGATGCCGGCCCCAGACTTTCCCACCGGCGGCGTGCTGTTGGACACCGAGGAGATCAAGGCCGCCTATCAGACCGGGCGCGGCCGTCTGACGCTGCGCGCCAAGGTGCATGTCGAGCCTGGCCGTGCCGGGCGCCATCTGCTGTGCATCACCGAGGTGCCCTACCAGGTCAACAAGGCCCAGCTCTTGGAGCGCGTGCTCAAGGTCTCTGAGGAGAAGAAGGCGGCGCTGGGCGTCATCTACGACATCCGCGATGAGTCCGACCGCAGCGGCCTGCGCGCGGTGATCGAGCTGAAGAAGGAAGCCGATCCCGAGCAGGTGCTGGGCTACCTGTACAAGTATACAGACTTGCAGGTGACCTTCGGCGTCAACATGGTGGCCATTGCCGGCGGCAAGCCCATGCTGCTGAGCATCGACCAGGCCATCAGCTACTATATCGAGCATCAGAAGACCGTGCTCACCCGGCGCACCACCTACGATCTGGAGCAGGCCAAGGCCCGCGCCCACATCCTGGAGGGCCTGATCCGAGCGGTCGACAGCCTGGATGAGATCATCGCCCTGATCCGCGCCAGCAAGAACGGCAAAGAGGCCAAGCAAAAGCTGGTCGCCCGCTTTGCCTTCAGCGAGGTACAGGCCCAGGCCATCCTGGACCTGCGCCTGCAGCGGCTGACCGGCCTTGAGATACTCACCCTGCGGGAGGAGAACGAGGCCATCATTCGCAAGGTCAAGGAACTGGAGGCCATCCTGGGCAGTGAGCGGCGCCTGATGAGCCTGCTCAAGAAAGAGCTGCAGGAGATCGCCGACAAGTACGGCGATGAGCGCCGCACGCAGATCATCCACGAGGCGGAGGCCGTGGCCGCCGCCCCCATCGATGAGACGCCGGAGGCCGAGGAGGCCGTTGTCTTCTTCACCCGCGGCGGCCAGCTGCGGCGCATGCACCCGCGCAGCTACGACAAGCTGGAACTGCCCCAGGATGAAAAGGAGATGGCGCTGTACACCTTCCGCTGCATGAGCGACCACACGCTGTTCTTCTTTACCAACATCGGCAACTGCTACACCTTGCCCGTCAGCCGTCTGGAGGAAGCCAACCGGCCCAAGGACAGGGGCCTGCTGCTCTCAGGCGTGCTCAGCGGCCTGGAAGACGAAGAAAGCTGCGTGGCGCTGTACTGTGTGGCGCCGGGGGATCTGGGCGCGATGCCTGACTTCCTGTTCTACACCCGCGAAGGCCAGGTCAAGCGCACAGCTGCGGCGGAGTACGATGTGCGGCGGGCCAAGTTCCAGGCGGTGGGGCTCAAGGACGATGAGCTGGTCTGTGTCAGCCAGGCTGTGGCCGAGGATGACCAGTTCTGCTTGAGCAGAAAGGGCATGATCATACGCTTTGCGGTGGGCGATGTGCCCGCCCAGGGCCGCGTATCGCGCGGCGTGCGCGCCATCCGGCTGATGCCCGGCGACGCCCTGGCCTGGGCCGGCCACATCAACAACGCCGACCAGCTGATACTCTTTAGCGAGCGGGGCTATGCCAAGCGGGTGCCCGGCGCCATGGCCGACGCGCAAAACCGCGGCGGAAAGGGCGTGCACGCCTTTAGCTTCAATAAGTCCGGCAGCAATGGCAGCTATATCGCGGGCTTTGCCAAGCTGGCTGAGCCGCGCGGCTTCTCCGTGCTGCAGGCCCAGGGTGACATCACCCCCTTCTTCAGCGATGACATCACCAACCAGACACTGCCCGAGCGCGGCAAACCCTATGTGATGGCATTGCTAGACAATGTCGTGACCGACCTGATCCTATGAGCGAGGGGCTACAGCTGAGCAGCTCGCCCCAGCGGGTGCTGATGCGCCTGGCCTGGCCTGCCATCGTGGAAAACCTGAGCGCCACCCTGGTCATCTTCATCGATTCTGCCATGGTGGGCAGCCTGGGCGCCATCGCCACCGCCGCCGTGGGCGTCAATGCCTCACCCGGCTGGCTGATGAACGGCCTGGTGATTTCGTTGGGGGTAGGCGGCTCCGCCCTGGTGGCCCGTCTGACGGGCGCCAAGGATGAGGCGGGCGCCGCCACGGTGGCCCGCCACACCATGATGCTGGCCCTGATATTGAGCCTTGGACTGATGCTGTTTGCGCTGTTGGGCGCGCCGCTGATCCCCCGCCTGATGGGGGCTGACGCCTCGGTCTATCCGGACGCCATCGCCTACCTGCGCATCACCGGCCTGGCCTTCATGCCGCATTTCTGTGGTGCCGCGGCCTCTGCCCTGCTGCGCAGCCGGGGCGATACCAAGTCGCCCATGCGGGCGGCGCTGACAGCTAACGCGCTCAACATCGTGGGCAACTTTCTGCTGATCTTTGAGAGCCGGCAGATTAGCGTCCTGGGGCTGAGCCTGTGGATGCCGGGCGCGGGCCTGGGCGTCAGGGGTGTGGCCATCGCCACCTCTTTTGCCACCGCGGTGGCAGGCGGCTTCTTGTTGATTCGGTTGTTTTCACAAAAAGGCGGCATGGGCCTGCTGCAGGGCAGCCTGAGACCAGAAGGCGGCATGGGCCTGCTGCAGGGCAGCCTGAGACCAGAACGCGGCGTGTTTGGCCGCATCCTGCGCATCGCCTTGCCCGCAGGGCTGGAGCGCGTCTCTATCAACTTGGGGCAGATCGTCTTCGCCGGCATGGTGACGCGCCTGGGCACCGCGGCGCTGGCGGCGCACCACCTGTCCATCAGCATTGAGTCGCTGGGCTATATGCCGGGCTTTGGCTTCTCGGTGGCGGCTGCCACCCTGGTGGGCCAGATGCTGGGGGCGGGCGAACCCAGGCTGGCCCGTGAGTACGGCTGGCGGGCCATCATCACCGGCGGCATCACCATGTCCTTCATGGGCCTGCTGATGTTTGTGCTGGCGCCGCAGCTGATTGCACTCTTCACACCCGATCCCGCCGTGCGCCTGATAGGCGCCAGCCTGATACGCATCTGCGCCTTTGAGCAGCCCTTCAGCGCGCTGTCCATCATTGCGCCCGGCGCGCTGCGCGGGGCGGGCGACACGGCGGCGCCCTTTTACATATCGCTGATCAGCATGTGGGGTGTGCGCATCGTATTCGCCTGGCTGCTGGGCAGCGTGCTGCATCTGGGCGTGCAGGGCATCTGGTGGGCCATGGTGCTGGATCTGGCCGTCCGCGGCCTGCTGCTGCTGCGCCGTTTCCACAAGGGCCAGTGGGTCTATGCCAAGGTTTAGGCCCTGCCCTTTGCTTGACAAAGGCGCTGACCCACACCTACAATGCATGACAAGGTCAATCCATCAAAGGGGGTAGGCATGCACAGCTACAGGCTCTGGCTCTCCACGCGCTCCGCCATCCTGGCGCCGGCCATCTGCCTGGCGCTGGTGGCTTTGCTGCTCAGCGCGCCGCTCTCGCCCTTTTATATGCTGACGCTGACGCTCTTCCTCTTTCCCCTGCTCTGCCTGCTCAGCGCCAGCCTGGCAGGCGTGCTGCCCACGCTGCTGTGCCTGCTGATACTCTCTGGCGCGGGCTATCTGGGCCTGGGCCCGGCGGGGGGGCTGGCCACGCTGGCCTACCTGACGCCCTTGACGGTCTGCTATCTGGTCTGCCTGCAGCTGCGGCTGCACTGGCACAAGACGGTGACCGCCATGCTGTTTATCTATATCATCTCCGTGCTGCTGAGCTATCTGTGGCTGCAGCGCGCCAACGGACAGCAGCTCTTCTCCCGCGTGGCGGCCAATGTGGTGGCGGGCATCGATCAGCTGCCCGAGCGCGACCTGCTGCTTCAGACCTTCTACCAGTTCGGCCTGCTGGGCCTGCCCAGCGAGATCGCAGCCCAGCCGCTGACCGAGGCACAGGTGGGCTGGACCTATTCGCAGGCGGCGCTGCAGGAGTTTTACAAGCAGATATCCACCCGGGTGGACCTGTGGCTGCGCGCCCTGCTGCCCACGCTGGTCAGCGCCTATAGCATCAAGCTGTGCGTGCTTGGCTTCTTTGTGGCGCAATACTACGGCTGCAGGCAGGCGCAGCGCCTGGCCTTCAAGCAGCCGGATATTGACGCGCAGGCCCTCTGCCCCTCGCTGGAGATGCCGGCCTTTTCCCAGCTGCACTTGCCCAAGACCGCAGGCACGGCGCTGTTGATACTGGGCGCCGGCTTCCTGCTCACGCGCGTCAGCGGCAGCCCCACGCTGGCTCTGTCAGGACAGATGATGTATAATGTGTTTTCAGCACTCTACATCATCCAGGGCCTGAGCTATGTCAACTTCCTTCAAAAGAAGCGTGCCAGCCGCCCCGCCGTCCGGGTGATCACCCTGCTGGCGCTCTATCTGGCGCTGCAGACGGCATTGGTGTTTGTGGGGCTGCTGGATCAATTCCTCGACCCGCGCAAGCTGCGGGGCAATACCAGTGATGACCAACAGGGAGGAGGCACCCCATGAAAGTAATACTGCTGCAGGATGTGCCGGGAACCGGCAAGAAGAATCAGGTGCTCACCGTCTCCGACGGCTTTGCGCGCAACTACCTGCTGCCGCGCAAGTGGGCGATGGAGGCCAATGAGGCCGCCGTCAAGGAGATCGAGCGCAAAAACGAGCTGGAGCGCAAGCTGGAGGCAGAGCGCCGTGCGGAGGCCGAGGTGACGGCGCGCGCGCTACACGACAAGGTGATCACCGTCCAGGCCAAGGCCGGCGACAAGGGCCGCCTCTATGGCAGCGTCACCACCCAGGAGATCGCGGACGCCCTGTCCGCCCAGCACGGCGTGCAGCTGGACAAGCGCAAGCTGGAGCTGACGGAGACCATCCGCTCCGTGGGCGAGACCCAGGTGCAGGTCACCCTCTACGCCGGGGTCAAGGTGGCCATGAAGGTCAAAATCGAAGCCCTTGCGCAGTAAGGGGACAAAGCGGTGGAGCTAAGTCAGGCCTACGGCGCGCCCTACGCGCAGACCCCGCCCCAGAACCTGGAGGCGGAGCGCTCTGTGCTGGGCGCGCTGATGCAGGATTATAACGCGCTGACCCAGGCGATGGAAACGCTGGCGCCTGAGGATTTTTATCATCCCCAGCACGCGGTGATCTACAAGGCCATGCAGGCGCTGTACCAGCAGCCGCGCGCGGTCGACCTGGTCACGATGGATGAAGAGCTGGGCCGTCAGGGGGCGCTTGCCGGCATCGGCGGCACGGAATACCTGGTCGAACTGATACAGGCAGTGCCCACCACCGCCAATGTGCGCCACTATGTGGAGATCGTGCTGGAGAAGTCCACGCTGCGCAAGCTGATACAGGCGGCCAGCCAGATCAGCCAGAACAGCTATGGCCAGCAGATGGACCTGGAGGAGGTGCTGCTACACGCCGAGCGGTCCATCTTTGACATCGTCATGCAGCGCACCGGCGGCGACCAGCTGGAGCCCATCAGCGAGGTATTAAAGCGCACCTACGCGCAGCTGGAGGAGCTTGACAAGCACAAGGGCCAGATCATGGGCGTGCCCACTGGCTTCATCCGCCTGGACAGGCTACTGACCGGCCTGCACGCGGGCCAGTTGATACTGGTCGGCGCCCGCCCCAGCATGGGCAAGACCAGCTTTGCCATCAACATCGCCACCCACGCCGCCCACAAGGGCCGCTCTGTGGCGGTGTTCAGCTTGGAGATGCCCAGAGAGCAGATCGCCATGCGCGCGCTGTGCGGCGATGCCCGCGTCAACATGCAGCGCGCCCGCAGCGGCTCGCTGAAGTCCGACGACTGGATCAAGCTGGCCAAGGCACTGGCGCCGATGTCTCAGATGCGCATGTACATTGATGACACCTCCAGCCTCACCCCCGCTCAGCTGCGCAGCCGCTGCCGCAGGCTGATGATGGAGCATGGCCTGGACCTGGTGGTCATCGACTATATGCAGCTGATGAGCGCCGACGGCAAGACGGAGAACCGACAGCTGGAGGTCAGTGAGATATCACGCAAGCTCAAGGGCATCTCGCTGGAGCTCAAGATACCCGTCATCGCCTGCGCGCAGCTCAGCCGCGCCAATGTGCAGCGCGCCAGCAAGCGGCCCATGCTGTCCGACCTGCGCGACTCGGGCTCCATCGAACAGGACGCCGATGTGGTGATGTTTCTGCACCGGGAAAGCTATTATGACGAGACCAGCGAGGACACCAACACGGCTGAGGTCATCGTGGCCAAGCAGCGAAACGGCCCGCTGGATACCATCCTGCTCAACTGGCTGGATGAGTACACATTGTTTGAAGACAGATACGAGCAAGGAGATTAGGATGGATCAGCCAAAGGTCGCGGAGTTTGTCAAAGGACTGCCCTTCGAGGGCTTTTTGCTGGTGCGCATGTCACAGCAGCGCAAGAGCAATAACGGCGCCAATTACCTGGACATGACGCTGGCGGACAACTCAGGCGATATCAACGCCAAGGTGTGGGATCCCCTGGCCACGCCGCCCGATCAGGGCAGCGTGATCAAGGTGCGCGCCGCGGTGACAGAGTATAATGGCCGCCTGCAGCTGCGGGTCGATAAGTTCCGCCCCAGCCTGCCGGGCGACATCGTCGACCTGGCCTGGCTGGTGGCCGCTGCGCCCGAGCCGCCGGAGGACATGAAGCGCGAGATCGATGAGACGGTGGCCGCCTTTGAAAACCCGGTGCTCAAGACCCTCTGCGGCGCGCTGATCGCGGGCGTCAGCGCGCCGCTGATGTATTACCCGGCGGGGCAGCGCATGCACCATGCCGAGCGCTCAGGCCTGATGCACCACATGACCAGCATGTTAAGGGTCGCCAAGGCCATCCTGCCCTGCTATCCCCATCTGGACGCCGAGCTGGTGCTGGCGGGCGTACTGGTGCATGATCTGAGCAAGATCACCGAGATGATGTCCGACACCATGGGCAATGTCAGCGAGTACACCACCGAGGGCCTGTTGCTGGGCCATCTGGTGGTGGGTGTGGCGCAGCTGCGCACGCTGGCCCGTGAGCATGGCATCGCCGACAATGATGAGTACCTGCTGCTGCTGCAGCACATGATCATCAGCCATCACGGCGAGGCCGTCTTTGGCAGCCCCCGCCCGCCGATGTTCCCCGAGGCCGAGATGCTGCGCCACCTGGACATGCTCGACGCCCGGATGAACGAGATGGAGGGGATATTGAAGCGCACCCCGCGCGGCGTGTTCTCAGAGAAGATATGGTCGCTCGACCGACGCATGTACCACCCCCGCTACCTGCGCCAGGAGGAGGACGAGACCCAGGGCGGCCAGCCCTTTGAGGATGAAGGCCCGGACGCTGACAGCGCCTACGCCGGCCTCTTGTAAATGATTTGGCGAGCTATTGACGCCAGGGCCAGAGATTGTTACAATAGTGTAAAGATTGTGTATTGTCTTGAAATCTTTTAGATTGACGGAGGTTCCCATGAAGAAAATCATCACCCTCCTGAGCCTGGGCCTGGCGGTGCTGCTGCTGGCGGGTTGCACACCCAAACAGGAAATGGATCAGCCCGCCCCACAGACCATCGCGCCCGATCAGGTCACCCAGGCGCCGGCGATGGCCATCCCCGACCCCGTGACGCTGCCCGAGGGCATCGACCCCGCGGGTGAAGAGGACAAGGACAGGGAGTATGTGGAGGATGTAGCCCCGGCCGTGGTGCCCACCGAGGTGTCGCAGTTTGCGGGCGCCACCCCGATCTCGCTCAACCCCATCGACATGCCCACCCCCACCAAGCATCCGCCGCTGGTCTTCAACTATGAGACCTATACGGCCAGCAACATTGGCCTTAGCTTTGAGATGATATCGGGCTATGAGGTGGACGCCACCCAGCCGCAGACCTATATCCTCACCGAGCCTTTGAGCCAGCAAAAGGACAACTACTCGGCGCAGTTCACCTTCACCGTGACCAACGCGCCGGCCAACTACAAGGTGGCCAACATCCGCACCGACCTGCGGGCGAAGCTCGATGAACTGGGCCAACTGGACTATCAGACCTGGTCCCCCAGCTCCGCCGCCTCGCGCACCCTGCTCAACGCCCAGGGCTACTACGCCACCTACCGCGGCGTCAAGACCGATGGCACCATCGTGCGCGGCCGCGTGCA